>RFNI01000100.1 GCA_009927245.1 Actinomycetota bacterium
GCGGTAGTTGATGGTCTCAGGCTTCTTAACCTCACCACTTGACCATGAGCGAATGTCATCTGAAGTTGCAAGGCCAATTCGCAGGGAGCTAAATGTTTCGACGTCCATGTGTTTTTCTCTGTTCTCTTAGATGTTCGCTTAGAAGTAAAGTGGCTCGTCAGAGTCGTTAGACAATGATTCGTTACGGGATAGGTTGATGCCATCAAGTTGCTCTGTGGCCATGTCGCGCTCGTATTCGTCATCCTTCAAGGTAACAATCGTTCCCTCTGCGTTGAGAACCTCAACGTTTAGAGCTAGTGACTGCATTTCCTTTGCAAGAACGCGGAATGACTCTGGAATACCAGGAGCCTGGATGTTCTCACCCTTGACGATGGCTTCATAGGTCTTGATACGACCGTTGATGTCATCTGACTTGATGGTTAGAAGTTCCTGAAGGGTGTGTGCAGCACCGTATGCCTGCAGAGCCCAAACTTCCATCTCACCGAATCTCTGACCACCGAACTGAGCCTTACCACCCAATGGCTGCTGGGTAATCATTGAGTAAGGACCTGTCGAACGTGCGTGGATCTTGTCGTCCACCAAGTGGTGAAGCTTCAAGACATACATGTATCCAACTGAGATAGGCATTGGGAATGGCTCACCTGAGCGACCATCGAACAATCTTGCCTTACCTGACTTGTCAACAAGCTTCTGTCCATCACGGTTTGGAAGAGTTGAATCCAACAGACCGATGATGTCGTCCTTGTGAGCGCCATCGAAGATAGGTGTTGCAACCTTGGTGCCTGGAGCTGCTGAGTGCAGTTCCTCGGCTAGGTGCTGAGCCCACTTAGCGCCTTCCTTGATCTGCCAACCCTGCTTAGCAATCCAACCTAGATGAGTCTCAAGTACCTGACCGAAGTTCATACGACCTGGGATACCTAGTGGGTTCAAGATGATGTCAACCGGAGTTCCATCTTCAAGGAATGGCATGTCTTCGATAGGAAGGATCTTAGAAATAACACCCTTGTTACCGTGGCGACCAGCAAGCTTGTCACCTTCGGTGATCTTACGCTTCTGTGCAATGTGAACAACAACTCTCTGGTTCACACCAGCAGCCATTTCGTCTTCTTCAATGTCGAAGACCTTCACATCGATAACAGTTCCAGCTTCACCGTGAGGCACCTTCAAAGAAGTGTCGCGAACTTCGCGGCTCTTCTCGTTGAAGATAGCTCTTAGCAAACGCTCTTCAGCTGAAAGCTCGGTCTCACCCTTAGGTGTTACCTTTCCAACCAAGATATCTCCTGGGCGAACTTCAGCACCGATGCGGATGATTCCACGCTCGTCTAGCTGAGCAAGTGCTTCCATAGATACGTTAGGAAGATCTGCAGTGATCTCTTCCTTACCTAGTTTGGTGTCTCTCGCCTCAACCTCGTGAGCTTCGATGTGGATAGAAGACAGAGTGTCTTCCTTCACCAAAGCCTGGCTGATGATGATCGCGTCTTCGAAGTTGTGACCTTCCCAAGGCATGAATGCAACTAGAAGGTTCTTACCAAGAGCAAGTTCACCCTGATCAGTTGAAGGACCATCAGCAAGAGCTTCTCCTGCTTCAATCTTCTGACCAACAGAAACGATTGCACGCTGGTTGATTGCAGTTCCCTGGTTTGAACGCTCAAACTTACGTAGGAAATACTTCTCCTGCTTGTTGTCATCGCCTCTAACCACAATGTGGTCTGCGTCTACTTCTTCAACAACACCGGCTGCACGTGAAAGCACAACAGCGTGTGAGTCCATAGCAGCTGCACGCTCCATACCAGTACCGACAAGTGGAGCTTCGCTACGTAGCAGTGGAACAGCCTGACGCTGCATGTTCGCACCCATCAAAGCACGGCTTGAGTCGTCGTGCTCTAGGAATGGAATCAAAGATGTTGAAACAGATGCAAGCTGACGAGGTGAGATGTCGATGTAATCAACAGTGTCGTTGTCAACTTCAACAACGTCACCCTTGTAACGAGCAAAAACCTTCTTGTTAGCGAATGTGTTGTCAGCGTTTAGTGGAACATCTGCACCACCGATAACCTTGCCATCTTCGCTAGCAGCATCTAGATACTCGATCTTGCCTGAAACCTTGCCATTTACAACCTTGTTGTATGGAGTCTCAATGAAACCGAAAGTGTTAATACGTGCGTATGCGGTTAGGGAACCGATAAGACCAATGTTTGGACCTTCTGGGGTCTCCACTGGACACATACGACCGTAGTGGGATGGGTGAACGTCACGAACCTCCATTTGGGCACGTTCACGTGCGATACCACCAGGGCCAAGCGCTGATAGACGACGCTTGTGTGCAAGACCTGCAAGCGGGTTGTTCTGGTCCATGAACTGTGACAGCTGGCTAGCACCAAAGAATTCCTTGATAGCTGAAACAACTGGACGAAGATTGATCAGGGTCTGAGGAGTAATAGCCTCAACGTCCTGAGTAGACATACGCTCACGAACAACACGTTCCATACGGCTTAGACCAATACGAACCTGGTTCTGGATCAATTCACCAACCGGGCGAATACGACGGTTCTGGAAGTCGTCGATGTCGTCAGATGCGATCTTGACATCAACCTTCTTGCCAGACATCTTTAGACCAAAGGTCATGTTGCTGGTGATGTCAGCCTTGTTCTTCAGAGCCAAGTCAAATACCAACAGGTACTTCATGGTTGCAACGATGTCTTCTGGAGTTAGAACTGTGGTGTTGTCATCAACAGCGATACCAAGCTTGCGGTTCAGCTTGTGACGACCAACGCGCGCAAGGTTGTATCTCTTCTTGTCGAAGTAAACGCTCTTCAACCAAGCTTCAGCAGCATCAGCGTTACCTGATTCGCCACGTACCTTGCGATACATTTCCTTCAGTGCATCTTCCTTAGTAATAACAGGAGTTGTAAATGCACGTGACTCGTCGTAGTCAAGAGTGTTGTTGATTAGATCAACGTCAATTTCCCAACCTGGAGTTGAGGTAACTGCGTCCTTGACATCAGCAAAAGCAGCAACGATGTCGTCGCGAGTCATACCCAAAGCCTTTAGGAATATAGTTGCAGAGACCTTAGTCTTGCGGTCAACCTGAACCTGAAGGATTGGCTTACCGAAACGTGACACAGACTTACGGTCATCCTTAACCCACTCGGTTAGGAACTCTAGGTAAGAACCACGAGATGGGATGATCTGAGCCTTGTTGTTTCGAACGTCCAAGTTACCGGTGGTGTTAGTTGAAACAGAGAAGTAAACACCAGGAGATCTAACCAACTGAGAAACAACTACACGCTCAGTTCCGTTAACGATGAAGGTACCTTCGTTAGTCATAATCGGGAATTCACCCATGAAAACGGTCTGGCTCTTGATTTCACCAGTCTTGTAGTTGGTGAACTCTGCCTTGATGTATAGCGGGCGAGCGTAAGTCTTACCCTTGACCTTGCACTCGTCTGGAGTGAAGTTAGGTGCATCGAGAGCGGGTTCCTTGAACTCAAGGCCCATCTTTGCTTCTGCAGGGTTGTTTGGGTTGTCTTCGATAGGGCTTAGCTCTTCAAAGACCTCGTCTAGACCAGTCTTAGCATCTGGGCCAACCTTCTTGCGCCAAGCATCTGCACCAACAAGCCATTCAAAGCTTTCGGTCTGCAGTGTTAGCAGGTTAGGTAGATCGATTGGTTCGCGGGTTTTAGCGAACGATAGACGTTGTGCGGAACGGATGTTTTTGTTGTTCTTCTTGGTGGCCAAGAGATATCCCTTCAAAGGCGGTTGACTAGTTTGAAACGGTCTATGGGATTTGGCACCCTAACAATTGCCGCCAAAATATGCGTGCAAAATAGCGCAGCCGAAATATGCTTACGAGTTGTTGGGGAGCAAACCTCTATCTTATAGGGGTTTATTGCGGTTTTGCAACAAAATTCTTCAATATTGCTCCTAAAAGAAAAGGACCCCCATTTCTGGGGGTCCTTCACTTAGTTAGGGTGTGCTATTCAGCAGCAACCACTGCAACTCCCTCAGCTAGGACGCTGGTGGACTTGTAACCAGGGATGGTAGCAATCACGCGTACACGGATTGTCTTACCAAGATCCCTCTTGGTTAGGGTTAGCTCTTCGGTAGCACCTGAGATGACCTTGTAGTCACGTGACCAGACGTACTTGAAGGTTGTGCCTTCTGGGTAGTCTCCGCCTAGATCGACGGTTAGGGTCTCGCCTACTACAGCGTCACCAGAGATTACTGGGGTAGGTACTTCTGCGAGGGTACCGGCCTTGACAGCGCGGGTCTTCACAGTAGCAAATGCCTCGTTGTAACCTTCAGCGTTAGCTACGACCTTGACAGAGATTCTCTTTAGGTAGTCCTCTGGAGTCAGGGTGTAGGTAGCTTCGGTGTTGTCAATCTCTTCACCGTTACGTGACCATACGTAGGTCACTTCGGCTTCGGTTGACAATGAACCTGGGTCAACCTCTAGAACATCGCCAACTAGAGGCTGGCCAGAGATGCTTGGCTTAGTGGTAAAGCGGATGGTTCCAGGCTTTACGGTTAGCTCAGCACTTAGCTTCTCTACGGTTGCGTAGCCAGCTAGGGTACCGGTTACACCTACTGAAACCGCTGCATCTACTAGAGCAGGAGTGATCTCGAAGGTTTCATCGGTTGCGCCATCGATAGCTGAGCCATCTGCGTACCACTGGTAAGCAAGCTCAACGTCTGTTGTCCAGGTTCTGGCAACTGCAGTCAGTGTTGAACCAACTACTGCCTTACCCTTCACACCAGGGGTTGGAGCCTTCTTGATGATACCGGCTTCGAACTCAACTGGCTTAGAAATCAAGGTCTTAGCAACACCTGCGGTGGTTGAAACAACCTTCGCACGGATTACGTGACCGAAATCATCTGCAGTCAGTAGGTAGCGGTAACCGGTCGCACCAGAGATGTCTTCGCCATCGTTGGTCCACTGGTAAGTAACCTTTGAGCCAGCGAACTGGTCCTTGGTTAGCTTCGCGTAGGTGCCAACTCGGATGGTGCCGTCTGTAGGAACTGAACCAGCAACGATCTCAAGCTCGGTTGAAGCAAGAACTTCAATCTCGCGGGTCTCGGTTGTGGCGCCGTCCTGAGCAGTTACGGTAACTGTGATGGTTGTTAGACCTGACACATTGGTCAGGGTTCCAGTAACAGCCGCAGTTGCGAACTCGTTGGTCGGAGTTACCTCAACATCAAGGTCACCTGCATCAACTTCAACAACTTCACCTTCAACAGTTGCAGTTCCATTCACTGTTACAGATGCGATTGAAGCATCAGTGTAAGGAAGAACGTTCAAGGTAACTGTGTAAGTTGCAGTTGCGGTTCCGTCAACTGAAGTAACGGTTAGGACTAGGCGGTTTGTGTCACCAAGTACTAGACCAGAAGCACCATCGAATGCGAAGGTTGCTAGAGGGTCTGTAGTTTCAACTACAACCTCTACCTCTTCGGTTCCAGGCTCTAGATCTAGAGTGATACCGTCTTCAACCTCAACACCGTTAGCTGTGAAGCTTGAAGTTGTGACATCACCAACAGCAACCCAAAGGGTTACGGTGATAACTTCGGTAGCTACAGCATCTGGAGCTGTGATTGTGATAGTTAGAGTGTTCTCGCCAACTGCAAGGTCAGTTCCACCCTCGATTTCGAAGGTTGAACCGCCATCGGTTGGGATAACTTCTACGTCAACTTCAGTTGTGTTTGAAGGTAGGAATACTTCATCACCATCAATAACTGCAGCGGTCTGAGAAACGCCTGCTGCGTCAACGAATGAAACAGTTGCTGACTCCAAGCTAGCGTCGTTGCTTTCAGCAACAACAAGAGTGACTGTGTAGTCCATTGTTGAGTCGTCTGCTGCAGTAACAATCACTGTCAGTACGTTCTCACCAACAACTAGGTTTGAGTCTCCGTCGATTACGAATGTCGCAAGAGCATCAGTTGTCTCAACTTCGACAGCAACTCCGGTTGTGAAAGGAGGAAGGTCAACCACTGAGCCATCTTCAACAGCCTCACCCTCAACGGTGAATACAGCAAGAGAAGTGTCGGTGTTTGGAAGAACGTTCAACACGACTGTGTAAATCTGAGTTGAAACGTTGTCAGCTGCTGTAACGGTAACGATCAAGTCGTTCTCGCCAGGAACTAGGTCTGTTCCACCTTCGACTTCGTATGAAGCATCTGCGTCAGTTGTCTCAACTTCGACAGCTACCTCTGTAGTTAGAGGCTCTAGGTCAACACGGTCTGCATCTCCAACATCGAAACCTTCAACGTTGAACACTGCCAGAGACGTGTCTGTGTTGTAAGCAACGTTTAGAGTCAGGTTGTATGTGCTTGAAGAAACACCATCAGCTGCGGTAACGATGATTGTTACATCGTTCTCACCTGCGAAAAGTTCATCTGCACCTTCAATAAGGACAGTGGCATCTTCGTCTGTTGTAACAACGTCAATTACAGCTGACTCAGTTAGAGCGTCAAGATCGACGACATCGTTGTCTGCAACGATGCGACCGTCAACCGCGAGGCTGATTACTGATGAATCTGTGTTAGGAAGAACGGTTACTGTGATTTGTGTCTCTTCTGAAGAAACACCATCCTTAGCAGTAACTCTCACTGTAAGAAGGTTGTCACCTGTTGTTAGACCAGTAGCACCGGTTACAACGTAGGTTGCGTTTGTGTCAGTGGTTCTAACAACAACGGCTACTGAGGTAGTTCCCCAGTCAACTTCAATTGATTCACCGTTGATTAGCTCTTCGCCTTGAACAGTTACAACAGAAGTTGCGTCATCGCTAAGAGGAACAACCAAAGTTGCTGTGTAAGTTGTGCTGGTTCCATCAGAAGCAGAAACAACCGCGCGTAAGGTGTTTTCGCCAAGATTCAAACCAGTAGCACCGGTAACAACAACAGTTGAATGAGCAGCATCAGCTGCAGTAGCAACTACAGAAACACTTGTTGTGTATGGAGCAAGATCAATTACTGCACCATCAGTAACAGCTGCACCGTTAACGGTGAACACTGATAGTGATGAATCGTAAGCAGCAACCTTCAGATTAAGAGTGAAAGACTCTGTGTCTGTGAAGCTCTGAGGGATTGTTGGAGTTCCTGACTCTTCGACAGCAGGAGTTTTCACTGTAATGCCATCTTCTTCATAAACTGCGGGTTGAGGCGCAACGTATGCAGGATTAGTAACCTCTTCAGTCCAGTTAGCAACAACATCAATGGTCACTGCGTTGTTTCCAACAACGAGTCCATTTCCACCGGTGACAGTTGCAGTTGCATCTGCACCTACGGTTGCTGCAACGACTGCTGTCGTTGTTCCCGCTGGGAGATTGACAGTTGAACCAGGAGTAGCGGCTACTCCATCAACAGTTAGGGAGGTAAGAGCTGTGCGGCTTGAAGCAGCATTAGCAGCTGATACACCAATCGTCGCGAGACCCGCAGACGATGGGAGAAGTAGAGCGAAAATAGTTAAGAGTGATACGCGCTTTGATTTAAACACTTTATGTCTTCCTCTGTCGGTTTAACGGGTAAAAGCCCGCTTATGACTACATTAGGGGAAAAGTAGGCCTTCTTGGCAATCTTTACCTTTTCGCAACCTAATTATTGCCTAATGTTTCAAAGTCCTAAAAAGTAAGGGTTTTCAGGCAAATATGGCGGTGG
>RFNI01000192.1 GCA_009927245.1 Actinomycetota bacterium
TAGAAGTTAAGTGCACCTTCATTACCCCAACGGTTAGGAACAACCATGAATGTTCCATTAGCAATACCGTTACCGACGATTACTTGCTTCCAAAGTGGAGCGGTATCAAAATCGGGATGATCTGGTTCTGAACCAATAGCTGTTGGGTAAATCAGCACTTCTGCATTGGCTAGTGAATAGGCTCTAGCAACTTCAGGGAACCACTCATCCCAACAGGTTGGTACACCAAAGTTACCTGTTGTTCCATCGTTGAAATCGAAAGTGTAGACAGGGTAACCATCAGGTTGGTTTGGTCCTGGTGCAAAGTATTTATCTTCGTAGTAACCGGCTGTGACTGGAATGTGAAGTTTAGGAGTGTATGCAACCAGTTCACCCTGAGGGTTCACAACTATTGCAACGTTTAATCCTCTGCCATCACTGAGTTCAGTGTCGTGATACAGAGATGCGTGAACATAGACACCGAAGGTTTGCGCTGCTTCTGTTGCAAATTTCAGAGTTGGACCAGTCTCTAGATCTTCAGCGATGTCTGCTGGTCTACCAGCTGGCAACTTGTCTGCAGGGTATCTAGAGAGGGTTAGTTCTGGAAGGCAAACAATCTCAGCTCCATGCTCTGCAGCTAGCTTGATGCCTTGGGTTAGGTTCTCAAGATGTTTGGCTGGATCTTCTTCCCAGTGCATCTGGACAAGAGCAACCTTGACTGGAGTTCTAGTGCTGTCCTTCACTTTTGACAGTGATGGTAGAGCTTTAGCTGTTGTTACTTTCATTTACTTCTGATCCATTGAGTCGATGATTTGAGTTAGTAGTTTCACATCTGTTCTTGGGTTCACAATTGCGAATCTGGCATTTGGCTTACCGAGGTGAGAGCTAGGGGTCACAAAGCCCAAACCTTGCTTGAGGATTCGATCTGACCAAGCTTCGTAGTCAGCTAATTGCCAACCCTTTTTCTCAAAGACCACGATTGATAGTTCTGGTTCTCTAACAAGCTTTAGGTCTTCACGCTTGCGAATTACTTCAGCAATCTTGTGAGCAACATTTATGTTGTCTGCAACTGCCTTTCTATAAGCAGCAACTCCGTAGGTTGCTAGTGAGAACCAGAGTGGTAAGCCTCTAGCTCTTCTGGTGAGGTTGTATGCGTAGTCAGAAGGATTGAACTCGCCACCATCGGTCAAGGTGTCTAGGTACTCACCGTGTTGAGTGTGAGCAGCAGAAGCTAACTTAGGGTTGCGATAAACCAAAGCACAGCAGTCAAAGGGAGTGAAGAGCCACTTGTGTGGATCAACGATAAATGAATCTGCATACTTAGAACCCTTGAATAGTTTCTTGCTGTTCTGATCAAGAATTCCAGCTAAACCATAAGCACCATCGATGTGATACCAAACACCAAGTTCTTTAGCTGCTTTACCAACTTCGTCTAAGCGATCAACAATTCCGAAGTTTGTAGTTCCCGCTGTTGCAACAACTGCGAATAGACCTTTACCGGCTTTCTTGGCAGCGGCTAATACAGCCTTGCCCCTAAGTCTTCCTTCAGCATCAACATCAGCTGTGATGACATCGATGTCCATCACTCTGGCTGCTGCCTTCAGAGAGGAGTGTGACTCTTTAGAGGCAATAATGCTCCAGCGCTTAGGCATCTTCTTTTTGTTCTTCTTACGCTCTTGGATTGCAGTGTGACGAGCGGTTACTAGAGCAGAGAGGTTACCTAATGATCCGCCTTGAACAAATACTCCACCTGAGGACTTAGGTAGTCCAACTTCTTTTGCTAACCAAGCGAGAACTTCGTTCTCAGCAAATACTGCTCCTGAGCCTTCAAGCCATGAACCGCCATAAACAGAAGTAGCAGACACAACGAGGTCAAAGAGTGTTGCCGCTTCTGTTGGTGCAGTTGGAATGAAAGATAGGTAGCCAGGGTGATCAGTTGAAATACAAGCAGGGGCTAGAACTTCTTCAAATACCTTTAGAGCCTTTGTTCCACCGAGACCTGTTTCAGAAATAGTTCCACTGGCATGCTCTTGAAGATATTTAAGAGTCTGAGGTCCATCAAGGGGAGCAGGGTCAAGTTCCATCCGCTCACGTGCGTACTTTAAGACCTGATCACGAAGAGCCTTGGTCGCAGGAGATGAACTATGCATCTTGGCGGCTGAACTTGGCATCTCTAGCCCTTACGTCTCTTAGATAGGGAAACTGTAAAGCCAACTAGACAAACAACAAAGAGAGCAATTGAGCCGATGTTTCGCTGCTGAGCAATAGCTTCACAGGAAGTCCAGTCATCCTGCTGAGGGACTGTGCAGTAACCAGGGCTAAAGAAACCAATTGCTGATGCCAGCATTCCAACCAAAGCAACGGTTGCAATCATCGCAAGGCTGTTGTTCTTTATCTCACGCTTAGCCATCTAGGTTCTCTTTCTTGAAGTCTCTGCCAAAACAATTCCTGTAATGACTATTAAACCGCCAAATATCTCAAGCGTTGACATGTCTTCACGAAGCCAAGCCCAAGCAAAGACAGTGGCAAAGACCGTCTCAGCGGTAGCGATGACACCAACTGCGGTTGCAGAGAGGTTTCCTAAGGCAATGTAGTCAAGAAGCATAGGAACAAAGGAGCCCATTACTCCGATCCAGAGTAGTCCTGCCCAGATTGGCCAAGAGAAGCTGCCCAGGTTTCCACTTAGGGAAAAGACCTCATAAACATCAACTGCAGGAGCAGGGTTGATTAGGTTAATGATTCCCCAGAAGATAGCTGCGACCAGGAACGAGTAAAAGAGAGTAGACATCGCGTCACGGTTGCGTTGAGTGTGTTCACCGGTTATGAAGTAGATAGTCACACAGATAGCTGCCCCAATAGCCCAGAGGACACCGATTGGATCTAGGTTGGAGTTCCAGATGTTGCTGACAAAAGCTAGGCCTCCGAGAACAAGAGCAATACCCAACCAGAGTCTTGGAAGGACTCTTTCCTTGAACAGGAAGATACCAACAATTGGAACAAGTGCGATTGCGGTGTA
>RFNI01000054.1 GCA_009927245.1 Actinomycetota bacterium
AGCCGACCCATCCACAACTAAGGCTAATGCAGATGAGGGTGAAGTAAAAGGCTTAGAGGTGACTGGTGTAGTTGACGGTAGTGATTTCGGCGGCTTCTTCACCCCAGAAACGAAGAACAGTAATCGAGCAAGGGGCTACGCTCACCCTCCAGTAGATTGGCCAGTCTGACACCGTTGCCGCCTTGATAAAGCCTCTAATGGGCATTACATGGCTCACAACAACTACTGTCTGACCTTCATACTGCTCGAGGATGCGATCTCTGCCTCGTTGAACTCGAACATCGAATTCTTCTAGGGACTCTCCACCAGGAGGTGCAATCTGCACATCTCCTCGCCAAGCGTTGTATTGCTCAGGCCATCTTGCAGCGACCTCTTGGTTGGTGTGACCATCCCATTCACCAAAAGCAATCTCAGCAATGTCATCCTCGGTGCTGACTGAGAGCCCCAACTGATCGGCAATAACCTTTGCGGTTTCCCTGGTTCTAGCAATCGGCGAACTAATAATTGCGCTCGGTGGCACTAACTTTGCGAAGACAGAACTGTTACCAACCTTGGCTATTTCAAGAGCAACTTTCCGCGCATCTTCTCTACCAAGTTCAGATAACTGTGGGTCTTCCCCACCGCGACCTGAGAGCTTATGAGTTTCAGTAAGCGCAGTTCTACCATGTCTAACCAGAATGACTGTGGTCAACTTCTTAGTCACGTTACGAGGTGCTCTAACTGAGCTTGGTAACTCTGGGTTGTATTCAAGATCTGCAGCAGTGTTCTTGCTAGCAAGAGTTACGACATTGATTGTCGAAGTGCCAGGTTCGCCGACGAACTTCCTAGTGACACTAGATTCTGCATCCATAGCTTCATTGGCAAGTGAATCCGCCTTTGAGTTCTGTTCTCTTGGAATCCATTCGAAGCTTACATCTCTAGAGCCAATAGCTTTAGCCATCAGAACGGACAGCTCCTGCATACCTTCGTTCTTTATCTTCCAACGCCCAGACATCTGCTCAACTACAAGTTTGCTGTCCATCCGGACAAGAAGCCTTGCTTCAGGTGCTATTTCGTTTGCTAATTCAATAGCTGCAAGCACTGCCTTGTATTCAGCAACGTTGTTGGTTGCTACTCCAATGAATAGTGCAATCTCGGCAAGGATAGTGCCGGAGTCAAAGTCGATCAGGACGGCACCGGAACCAGCTGGTCCTGGATTGCCTCTAGAACCACCGTCAGCTTCGATTAGTACTCTTTGAGTCATCGAACTATGAAAGCCTGGCACTCAGGGCAGATGCCTAGTTCGTCTTCAACCAAATCGTTGATGCTGTCGATCACATTTGCTGTTAGCCCCATGCGACAGGCTGTGCAGGATCGGTTCTCTATCTGCCCAACAGCTACCTGTCTTGCAGAAAGAGCTGAATACTTTTTCAAAACTTCCTCAGATACCTTCGCAACCAAAATCTCACGGTCAGCTGTTAGCTTGCGCCCTCTGGTCTTGAGGTCATCGATGGTGGTTTGAATCTCTTGCTGAAGTTCATCCAGTTCCTTAGAGTTCTGCTCTTTACGCGAGGAAACTTCAGTAAGGACAGCCTGCGCGTTTTCAATCTCAGCAAGCAGTTCCAACTCAGCATCTTCAAGATCGGACTTCCTGCGTTGAAGAGATTCAATTTCACTCTGTAAGCCCTGTGCATCCTTTGGTGATGAGGTTTGCAATAAACGGTCTTTGTCTTTGGCGATACGTTCCTCAACTAAATGAAGATCGTCATCTGCTCTGAGCTGTGCGGACTGTAGGTTCTCAACGACAGTCCTGGCGGCAATCAGTTCACCTGCCAGTTCACTCTGCTTTGCACGTAGGTCGACTAAATCCTTGGATTCAATTGACTTGATGATCTCCTGCTTGATGTGACCGATTTCGAGATCAACTTCGCTGAGTTTCAGAAGCGCTGACTGTGATGCCTTATCCAGTTTCATGAACTATTCCTTTAGTTACTCTTAGGTGCGTTCATTAGAAAATCAAACACATCGGTACGAGTCTCGCAGATCTCAATCTCAACTGTTGGCGCAACAGCTGTTAGTTCACTCTTAGCTTGTTCAAGCCAGAGGAACTCTGCAGCCCAGTGGGAGATGTCAATTAGCGCAAAATCTTTATCTCTTGCTTTCGCAAGTTCAAGTATCTCCTGTGCCGGGTGGTGTCGAAGATCAGAAGTGATATAAACATCAGCTCCGCTATCCAAAGCTAGACGTAGGTAAGAATCTCCAGCTCCAGCACAGAGAGCAACAGTCTGTACCTTCTGGTTGAAATCTCCGGCAACTCTCACTCCAGTTGCGGTCGCAGGTAGAGCAGCGTTTAGCCTTGACGCTAATTCACCGAGAGTGATCGGCTCAGGAAGTTTGCCTAACTTGCCGATACCGTGAACACCGTCTGCATACTCGTGAAGTGGCTTTGCACCAGTGAGGCCAATTGCGTTAGCTAGGGCTGCGGAAGTTCCGGTTGGAACTGCATCAGAGTTTGTGTGTGCTGAATAAAGTGCGATGCCTGATTTGATTAAATTTGCAAGAACACTTCCTTTAGAGGTGTCCTCTGCAACGCTGGTAACAGATTTCAACAGAAGTGGGTGGTGGGCGAAGATTAGGTTTGCACCTACTTCTACCGCATAGTCAACAACCTCAGAGGTGACATCTACCGTTAGCAGAACCTTAGTTACGTTCTGCTTTTTATCTCCCGAAACCAGACCAACGACATCCCATTCTTCGGCATTCTGAACTGGCCAGAGTTTCTCAATAGAACCAATCAGTGAATCTAATTGAACTGACATTATTCCTGTCCAAGGAAGATGTTGTTTAGTTGTTCTCTTCTTGACTCAACCTGCAGTACTTCGCGTTCCTGTTTTCTGATTTCAGGGATACGAACAATCAAAGTCAAAACGACGCCAGCAGCAACCGAGATCAAGAATCCAATTGGTGCAGAGTATTCGTTTCTGTCCAAACCGATTGATTCCAAACCGAAACCAGTGAAATCAAGGCCCTTCAGATTAACTGGGATGAAAGCAATTGCTGAGGCAACTGAGACTAGCCAGGATGAAATCGAGATGATGCTGAAGCGCTTATAGAAACCATAAGAGCGGCTTAGTGAAAGCTCGTGGTAAGCGATTCTTCTCAGTGCAACATCCGTGACCAACATTCCGATCCAGCCAGCGCTAAACAATGAAACCAGGATGAAAATGTTCACTAAGTAGTTCAGAGCAACATTCAACGGTTGAGCTGAGAAGAGAACAAGTGCGCCGATCACAACTACGACAGTTAGAAGTGAAGCTGAAATTCTCTTGACTGGAAGCAAGGCTGAGAGATCCAGAGCAGCAGTCTTGAGAGTCAACAAGAGAGCGTAGGTAAGTGTGACAGCAACTCCAATTACGAGAGAAATTCTTGAGTACTGAGGCAATTCCATAACAATCACTAGTAGCGCGTTGAGATCCAAGGGAACAATTACCGCGAGCTGTTTAGCGCGAGGACCAAGCCAACTAAGAGCAGCAATGGCAACAAGTGCAGGGATAACGAAGTTAGCAATTGCAACCCAACCGAACACTCGAAGCCCACGCTCACGCATAGGAATTGCCTTAGCAAGGTTTGGAGCGACAGCTGCCCAAAGAACAGTAACCACCATAACCACCAGCGCAAAACCAAGCAGTGATTCTTTGGATGAAATCTCAGAAACTCCAGGAGTTACCAGAGCAAGGTTCTTAGAAGAGATTCCAATTAGAGCAACCAGAATTGCTGCAAGCGCTGCTGAACTAAGAGCAATTTGTAGCACTCGTGAAGCGACTCCCCTAATGAAACCGATCGCTGTGACTAGTAGCACTGCAATCGCAGAAGCTATTAGCCCAACAGTTAGGTTGAATGAACCGATCGAAGTTACGCTCTCAGTCAAGTTAGGAATGCTTGAATCTGTTCCGTTGATCACCAGTGCGGTGAAGGCAACGAGCAATGCTGCAACTGTTGCTCTAACGATGAAAACTAGAGTTCCAGGAATCGCATTACCCCAAACACCGAAGACAGCTCGGGAAACGATTGATGTTGATAGTCCGCTTCGCTTTCCAGCAAGGCTTGCAGTAGCGATCACAGTTCCTGCAACAAAGTAACCGGCAAAAAGATCTGCGATAACAGCGTTAGCACTCAAACCAAAAGTGATTAGCAACCAGGTTAGAAGAACAGGAACAATAGTCGCGCTGACACCCAACCACACAAGAAGTTGAGAAACTGGCTTTCTGTTTCTGTGCTCGTCAGATGGAATCAAAGTATTGCTAGTCGCATCTACTTCAGCTTCTGGATGTGTATTGCTTTCGTTGTCCAACTCTTCTAGTGCTGTCATCTCTTCTTCAGCTGCTGCACTTGAAAGTAAGTGTTCAAACTCATCCTCAGTTTCAGTGCCAACTGGTTCAACAGGAGTTGACTCAACGAGTGACCAACCCTGAACTTCTTTTTGCTCTTCAGGAATGGTTTCCTCTAGAACATTTTCTGCAACTATAGCTTCTTCTTCGATAGCTTCTTCTTCGATAGCTTCTTCAACTTCAATGACTTCTTCAACTGGAGTCTCTGCAACTACAGTCTCCTGAACTCCTTCTTCTTCAGGATCTGGTTGAGTAAACCAAGAGAATGAACCAGTTGTGGTGGTTACTTCTTCAACTACAGGTTCGCTTTCAACCTGAGGAAGTGCTGAAAGGCCAGACTGAGTTCTTCTAAAGTTTTCAGCTGCACGCAGGGCTTCTGGGGATCCGTTGGCTTCCATTTGCTCAAGCCACTCTTCGATTTCTCTATCTTCTTGAGCTCTAAGAGCTTCCTGAGCTACGACAAGGTCCATCATGGCCTCAAGGCCCATGCGTGTGGAGGTTGCGTATTCGACTCTGGCAGCGAGTTCTTCGTATGTTAAAGACTTGCGAACGGGAGGTTGATATTGGTTGGATTCCATAGGCAAATCTTACCGCCGAGGCATATACCTATGCCTCAAGGCGATAAAAGTCGAAAAGTGGGCCCTACCGGGCTCGAACCGATGACATCCACGGTGTAAGCGTGGCGCTCTACCAACTGAGCTAAAGGCCCGACTCTCGACGCAGCGCCATGTAGCGCTTAGAAAACTATACCCTAGGCTAAGCGGTCAATGTTGCCAGAGCGCGATCGTATTCATCAAGAGAACGAGCTTGGCCTGGAGCGGTAACAAACTTGGAGGCCAAAACACCGTCTTTATCAATAACAAAGGTTGCTCGGTTAGAGATTCCGTGCTCCTCTAGGAACACTCCGTAATCCTTGGCAACCTGACCATGAGGCCAGAAATCAGCCAAAACAGAGAAGTTATAGCCCTCGTGCTCAGCAAAAACCTTCTGAACGTACTTGCTGTCCACTGAAATAGCCAGCAATTCAACCTCATTTGACTCAAAACGAGCGAAATTGTCTCTAATCTCGCATAGTTCACCAGTGCAAATCCCTGAGAAAGACAGTGGGTAGAAGACCAAAACGACTGGTTTGACTCCCCTGAACTGGCTCAGAGTGACGTCTTCGCCGAACTGGTTCGGCAGGGTAAAGTCTGGGGCTAGATCACCGATTAGTAGTGACATGAAAACTCCTTAGTAGGTTTAGGGGCTAATCCAAATAAGCACTGCGAACAAACCCTAAACTTAGTTAGGGCCCGAACAGGGCTAGGTTACCATTTTTGCTTGAAGACGCCATGAATGGCTTCAAGCTGAAGAGTCGAAACGAGGATAAGTTGTCCGTTAACAACCAGGACGCTTTTGCAAGCAGCACACCGGATCAAGATCCAGAAGAAACCAGAGAGTGGCTCGAATCACTCGATGCCCTAGCTAGAGTCCACGGCAAGGCCCGTGCTCGCGAAATCATGCTCAACCTCCTTCGTCGCTCACACGAACTTCAGTTGAATGTTCCATCCATTCCAACTACTGACTACATCAACACAATCGCAACTGCTGATGAACCTGCCTTCCCAGGTGATGAAACCATCGAACGCACATACCGCGCATGGATGCGTTGGAACGCAGCTATCTTGGTGCACCGAGCTCAGCGTCCTGGAATTGCTGTTGGTGGACACATCTCGACTTTCGCTTCTTCTGCATCTCTATACGAAGTTGGTTTCAACCACTTCTTCAAGGGGCAGGACCACCCTTCAGGTGGAGACCAGATTTTCATTCAGGGTCACGCAAGCCCTGGTCCTTATGCAAGAGCATTCCTAGAGGGTCGTCTCTCTGAAGCCCAACTAAATGGTTTTAGACAAGAGAAGTCACACGCAGGTGGCGGACTTTCTTCATACCCACACCCGAGACTTATGCCAGAGTTCTGGCAGTTCCCTACCGTCTCAATGGGTATCGGTCCAATCAACGCGATCTACCAAGCACAAACAAACAGATACCTTGCCGGACGAGGATTCAAGGACACTCAGGATCAACATGTTGGGCTTTCCTAGGTGATGGGAACTTGATGAAGTCGAATCTCGTGGTGCGCTTCAACTTGCCGCGAACGATGGCCTAGACAATTAACTTTCGTCGTGAACTGTAATCTGCAGAGACTTGATGGTCCGGTTCGCGGCAACGGAAAGATTATTCAGGAACTTGAATCATTCTTCCGCGGTGCTGGCTGGAACGTAATCAAAGTTATTTGGGGTCGTGAATGGGATTCACTTCTCGAAGCCGACACTGACGGAGCACTGGTCGACTTGATGAACAAGACACCAGACGGTGACTTCCAGACATACAAGACCATGGACGGTGGTTTCATCAGAGAGAACTTCTTCGGAAGAGATCCACGGACTGCAAAACTTGTTGAAGGCATTACAGATGAACAAATCTGGACTCTAAAGCGTGGTGGTCACGACTACCGCAAGGTTTATGCTGCTTACGCGGCGGCCATGGCACACAAGGGCCAGCCGACCGTTATCTTGGCTAAGACCATTAAGGGTAAAGGTCTAGGTAAGTCATTCGAGGGTAGAAACGCTACCCACCAGATGAAGAAGCTGACCCTGGAAAACTTAAAGTCATTCAGAGATGACCTAAACATTCCAATCAGTGATGCAGCCCTAGAAGCAAATCCATATCAGCCTCCATACTTCAGACCTGAGTCTGCTCCAGAGCTTGATTACATGCACGAGCGTCGCAGGGCCCTAGGCGGTTACCTACCTGAGCGTCGAAGCAAGTATGTTTCTTTCGAACTTCCTGAAGATAAGGTTTGGGATGTTGCTAAGGGTGGTTCTGGAACTCAAGAAGTTGCAACCACAATGGCTTTTGTTCGTTTGTTGAAGGACTTGCTAAGAACTCCTGAGCTTGGTCCAAGAATTGTTCCAATCATTCCTGATGAAGCTAGAACATTCGGTATGGATGCTTTCTTCCCGACCGCAAAGATCTATAACCCAAGAGGTCAGCACTATATCTCAGTTGACCGCGACCTTCTTCTTTCCTACAAGGAATCAGAGGCCGGTCAGATCCTGCACACCGGTATCAACGAAGCTGGCTCTGTTGCTGCATTCACAGCAGTTGCAACTTCATACGCAACCCAGGGTCAGCCGCTAATCCCGTTCTACGTCTTCTACTCAATGTTTGGTTTCCAGAGAACTGCAGATGCAATCTGGGCAGCAACTGACCAGCTATCGCGTGGTTTCATGATTGGTGCAACAGCAGGTAGAACAACACTTACCGGTGAAGGTCTTCAGCACGCTGATGGGCACTCACCGATCCTTGCCGCAACCAACACCGGAGTCATTACCTATGACCCTGCATACGGATACGAAATTGGCCACATCATCAGAGCTGGTATCGAGAGAATGTATGGCGGTAAGCACGTAGATCCAAACGTCATTTACTACATCACCGTATACAACGAGCCAATTGTTCAGCCAGCTGAGCCTCTTGGAGTTGATGTTGATGGAATCCTGAACGGTATTCACCGAATCAGCGTTGGCGGTCCTTCTACTAAGAAGGCTCAAATCCTGGCTTCTGGTGTTGCAGTCCCTTGGGCTTACGAAGCACAGCAGTTACTACAAGATGACTGGAATGTTTCAGCTGACATCTGGTCCGTTACCTCTTGGAGTGAACTGAGAAGAAACGCTCTAGCTTGTGATGAGCAGAAGTTCCTCTACCCATCTGAGGCAGCTCCACTTCCATACCTAACCAACAAGCTTGCTGGCTCTCCTGGTCCATTCATTGGTGTTAGCGACTACATGCACCAGGTACCAGATCAGATTCGTAAGTGGATTCCAGGTGAGTATGCAACTCTAGGTGCTGACGGTTTTGGTTTCTCAGATACCAGAGCAGCAGCTAGACGAGCATTCAAGATTGATGGTCCATCAATTGTCGTCCGTGTTCTAGAACAACTCGCATCACGTGGTGAAGTGGCAGCTCACATCCCACAGATGGCAATTGATAAGTATCGTTTGCTTGATGTCACTGCTGGAACTTCTGGTGCTTCAGGCGGAGACGCGTAGTCGATGCTAGTTATTCTTTGTCCAGGTCAGGGTTCGCAGAAACCAGGCTTCCTCAACGAATGGCTCGAGTTACCTCAATACAGAACACAGCTAGAAGAGTTCTCTGAAACTATTTCACTTGATCTAATTAAGCACGGAACACTGAGTGACGAAGAAACCATTCGTGATACTGCAGTTGCTCAACCACTAATCGTTGCAGCTAGCATCGCAAGTGCGAATCTTCTCAACCTAAAGAATGTTTCTGGTGTTGCAGGGCACTCTGTTGGTGAACTAAGTGCAGCAAGCCTTGCAGGCATCATCAGCAACAACGAAGCAATGCAGTTGGTAAATGTGAGAGCAAAAGCAATGGCTAAGGCCGCCGCTTCGTCAGAGCAATCAATGGCTGCAATTCTAGGTGGCGATCAAGACACAGTCATTGCAAAACTTACCGGACTGGGTCTCTCTGGTGCTAACTACAACGGTGCCGGGCAAATCGTTGCAGCTGGTTCTAAGTCAGGCATTCAAGAACTTGTCTCATCTCCACCTGAAGGAGCAAAGGTAATTCCACTCAGTGTTGCCGGTGCCTTCCATACAGAATTTATGGCTCCAGCAGTTGAAGAACTAGAAGCATTCACAAAGACTCTCACTGTTTCAGATCCACAACTCTCCATCTGGTCTAACCAAGCTGGTCAGCAAGTTACCTCTGGTTCTGAGTTCATCAATTTACTTGTTGGCCAAGTTGCTAACTCAGTTCGCTGGGATCTCTGCATGAGCGCAATGGTTGCAGCTGGTGTCACAGGTGTTATCGAGGTCTCCCCTGCTGGAACACTCGCTGGCTTAGCTAAACGAGGAATGCCTGGTGTTGAAATAGTTGCACTCAAGTCACCAGCAGATCTTGAAGTTGCAAATAGTCTTATCGAACGTTTAGGGAAGTAGTTGGTTATGTCACATGCAAAACTGAACCAGTTTGAAACTGTTCGCTTCAGCAAGATCTATTCTCTAGGTGCATCCCGTGGACACCTTCGAGTGACTAACGATGAGATTGCTGGCCCAATCGATTCAAGTGATGAGTGGATCAGACAGCGCACCGGAATCGTTACCCGTGCCAGAGCAGACAAAGATCAGTCCTTGATGGACATGGCTGTCGAAGCTTCCAAAGAAGCTATAGCAGGAGCAGGAATACAGCCCTCAGATATCGGTGCGGTAATCTTCAGCACAATCTCTCACCCTTACCAAACTCCTTCTGCTGCAACCTTGCTGGCAGAACTAATCGGAGCTAACCCAGCACCTGCTTTTGATATCTCAGCAGCCTGTGCTGGTTACTGTTACGGAATTGCTCAAGCTGATGCGCTGGTTAGATCTGGAGTTGCTAAGTATGTTTTGGTCGTCGGTGGCGAGAAGCTAAGCGACTTCATTGATCCAACCGATCGCTCAATCTCATTCCTTCTAGGAGATGGCGCGGGAGCAGCAATCGTTGGCCCTTCAGATGAAGCTGGTATTTCACCAACCGTTTGGGGTTCAGATGGCTCTCACTGGTCATCTGTTAGCATGACCGGCTCTCTACTTGATTTCAGAGACGGTGAAGCAGGCTGGCCAACAATTCGCCAGGATGGCCTAACTGTGTTTAAGTGGGCTGTCTGGGAGATGGTGAAGGTTGCCCAGCAGGCACTAGACGTTGCAGGTATCAAGGCTGAAGATCTATCAGCACTGGTCACCCACCAGGCAAACATCAGGATCATCGATGAACTGGTGAAACAGCTAAAACTGCCTGAATCCGTCGCTGTGGCGAGAGATATCGTGAATACCGGTAACACCTCTGCTGCAAGCGTTCCGCTGGCTATGCACCAATTACTCAAGGACGGCGCTGTCAAACCTGGCGGTCTAGCACTTCAAATCGGCTTTGGCGCAGGCCTTGCCTTCGCTGCCCAAGTAGTAGTTCTGCCCTAAACTTAACCCAAGAAAACAAACCAACAAGGAGCAAAATCAATGGCACTTTCGCATGACGAAGTACTAGCCGGCCTGGCTGAGATCGTAAACGAAGAGACCGGTATCGACACCGACTCAGTGAAGATGGAAAAGTCTTTCACCAACGATCTAGACATCGACTCAATCTCAATGATGACCATCGTGGTTAACGCTGAAGAGAAGTTCTCAGTCAAGATTCCTGATGAGGAAGTAAAGAACCTCCTAACCGTAGCTGATGCAGTTAACTTCATCACTTCAGCACAGGGCTAATCACTCTTGAATCAAAAAATCGTTGTTACCGGGCTTGGCGCTACGACGCCACTCGGTGGCAACGTCCAGACCACCTGGCAAGCTCTGCTTGCCGGTGAGTCAGGCATAGTAACCCTCGACTACGAGTGGGTTGCTAGACATGAACTACCAGTAACATTTGCAGGTCGCGCAAAGGTTGACGCCTCAGCAGTGCTCTGCAGGAAACTAAGCGTCTTGACCCATCAAGCCAGTTTGCACTTATTGCAGCTCGTGAAGCCTGGGCTGATGCAGCAATCACCGAATTTGATCCAGAGCGACTCTCAGTTGAATTCGCAACAGGTATCGGTGGCGTTTGGACTCTTCTAGACGCGTATGACACTCTTCTAGCCAAAGGCCCAAGAAGAGTTCTGCCAATGACCGTTCCAATGCTGATGCCTAACGGTCCAGCAGCTGCAATCGGTATGGACATCTCTGCTCGTGGTGGAGTTAGAACCTCAGTTTCAGCATGTGCTTCAGGAACTGAAGCTATTGCAAATGCAATCACAAGACTTCGTTCAGGCGAAATTGACATCGTGGTTGCAGGTGGCTGTGAAGCTGCTATGCACCCACTGCCGATGGCAGCCTTCGCTTCTATGCACGCTCTTTCTCGTCGTAATGACGAACCAGCTAAGGCATCTCGCCCCTATGACATCAACCGTGATGGTTTCGTCATGGGTGAAGGTGCTGGAGCTATCGTTCTAGAACTTGAAGAGCACGCAATTGCACGTGGTGCAAAGATCTATGCAGAACTTGCTGGTGGCTATGTCACAAGTGACGCTCACCACATAACTGCACCAGACCCAGAAGGTTCTGCTGCTGCAAGAGCTGTTCTAGGTGTTCTAAAGATGGCTAATGCAAAGCCTGAGGATGTTGGACACATCAACGCTCACGCAACCAGCACACCAGTTGGTGACGTTGCTGAATACACTGCACTAAAGCGTGTCTTTGGTGATCACCTAAAGAACATCCCAGTGTCAGCAACCAAGTCTTCTACCGGTCACCTTCTAGGTGGAGCAGGTGCAATTGAAGCTGTATTCACAATTCTTGCTCTGCACGAGAAGGTAGCACCACCAACCATCAACCTAGATGACCCAGATCCAGCTATCGAACTTGATGTTGTTACCAGCCCTCGTGAACTTGGCGATAACCTACTTGCCATCTCGAACTCATTCGGTTTTGGTGGTCACAACGCGGTTATTGCTTTCCGCTCATACAACTAACCTGCACGGTTTAGTAAGACAACATTCTCTGAATACTCTTGAGCTCTAAACGGCTCAAGTAAGTCATCCCAAGATTGACCGAGAGCCAATCTCAACAACCTGGTGAACTCGCGATGATTTCCTGAAGACTGCTCCAGCATTAATTGCAAACGATCTTCACCTAGAACGATTGAGCCAGCCGCATTCAGTTCTCCCCTAAAGATTCCAAGACCTGGTTGGTGCATAAACAGTACGCCCGAATCTTTACCTGACTGGATGAGTTCGAATGTGCAGTTGGGAAGTTGGGATAGTTCAGAGACTAGGCTCTCTGCTTCTTGATTAGTGAGTTTCAAATCAGCTGAACCGGTTTGGAAACCTAGCAGTAGATTTTGGTTGGTCCAATTACTAATAATTTGGATGCGGCTTATCTCGGAAGCCGGGCAGGCGTGAATGACTAACCTGCTAGGTATCTGGCCTCTGGCCATCGTCTTATCCTCCGAAACAGACACTAGGTGCGTCTTCCCCAACGTCCTGATGTGTTCCAGAGACTTATAGATTACGACTACAGCCCCAAATGCGCAAACCTTGCTCTCATCGGCTCTAGCATTGGTATTGGCTCAGAAAGGCTGAC
>RFNI01000093.1 GCA_009927245.1 Actinomycetota bacterium
ACTTGAGCAGACTCTTCGTAACTACCAAATGGCATGTCCACCACCACTAATGCTCGCTTTGTTGCTCCTGCAACTGCTCTACCGAAAGGAATCATTTCAGAGACGGTTATTGGCAAAGTTGTTTCGTAACCTAGGGCGTTATCCGCTGCGGAATCACCGACAAGGATTACTTCGATACCTGCTTCATCGAAGATACCTGCAGTTAAGAAATCGTATGAGGTTAGGCAGGAGAACTTATGTTTTGAAATCTTGAACTCTTGCAGTGAAGTTGTTCTAACAACTCTCGGGGTTAGCTCTGTCATCGTTAGCCTTTGTATTTGTTGGTAATAGGAAGTCTGCGGTCTCTACCGAATGCCATGCCGGTGATCTTTGGCCCAATTGCACCTTGGCGTCTCTTCCACTCCGCGCGGTCTACGAGAGTGAGAACTTTCTCGACAAGTTCTTGGTTGAAGCCAAATGAAACAATCTCAGCTCTAGATTTACGCTGGTTGATGTATGCCTCAAGAATTGCATCCAAGACATCGTAAGGTGGCAAACTATCCTGATCGACCTGGTCTGGACGTAGTTCAGCTGATGGTGCTTTCTCAATTGAAGCAACAGGAATAGGTTCGACCTCACCTCTGGAGATTGCATATTGATTGCGCCATCTAGCTAGTTCCCAAACCAAAGTCTTCTCAACATCTTTCAGAGGAGCATAGCCACCAACAGTGTCACCGTAGATAGTTGAATAGCCAACCGCAAGCTCAGACTTGTTGCCTGTAGTTATCGTCAGATGTCCCTCTTTGTTGCTCAACGACATGAGAATCAAACCACGAACACGAGCTTGTAGGTTCTCTGCAGATAGTCCGGTTAGATCAAGGCTTGTTTCAAAAGGCTTGACTAGATCCTCAATTGGTTGAACTCTGTAGTTGATGCCCCTGCGCTCAGCAAGATTTTGTGCATCGTCTTTAGATCCATCAGATGAGTATCTTGAGGGCATTGAAACACCAAAGACATTCTCAGCTCCAATAGCATCAGCAGCGATAGTTGCACAAACAGCTGAATCAATACCGCCACTTAGTCCTAGGACAACTGATTTGAAACCATTCTTTTGGAGGTAGTCGCGAAGACCTAGAACGAGTGCGTTCCATGCTTGCCAGTTGTCGTTTGGTTTGGTTAGGTGATGTTCTCCAACAACTTCAATTTCATCTTTGGCTTCAATATCGATTAGCACCAAGTCTTGTTTGAATTGTTTAGCCCTGGCAACAAGTCTTCCCTTGCTGTCAACAACGATTGAGTCACCGTCGAAGACAAGATCATCTTGTCCGCCAACTAGGTTTACATACGCTGCAGCGCAGCTCTGTCTCTTTACTAGTTCCTTGACTAGAGCTAGACGCTTATCGTCTTTGTCTATTTCAAAAGGGGAGCCGTTGAGAACGAGAGCAATGTCTGTGTTGTTATCGGCAAGCTTGGCAACCGGACCACCCTGCTGCCAGATGTCTTCACAGATGACGGTTGAGAACCTCAAGCCCTTGTATTCAAAGGTGAGAAGTTCATTCCCAGGGACAAAGTTTCGGTACTCATCAAACACCGAATAGTTCGGGAGGTGATGCTTGGCATAACGACCAATTATCTGCCCATCGATAATGACGCTGGCACAGTTCTTTGCGATAGCCCAGCCAGTTTGCTCTTGAGGACTTGCCATAGCTGGGTGCCCGATGACTACGGCTAATCCTTGATACTGCGGCTTAGTTAGTTCAGTAGCTAGGGATCTAACAGCTAGTTCTGCCTCGAGGATGAATGATTCCCGGCTGGCAAGGTCTTCAATTGGGTAGCCGGTGATTGCCATTTCCCCGAAGACGACAAGGTCAGCACCCTGATCCTTGGCTTTGCTGATCTGATCTAGGGCTTGTTCCAGGTTCGCCTGAATGGCACCAACAGTTGGGTTGGTTTGCGCTAGGGCTAGGCGAACTTTAGGCATAACCATTAGCCTAGTATTAGGCAATCGAAAGGCACTCCCATGGACAAACAGCGCGATTATGTGCTGCGCACTATCGAAGAGCGAAATGTTAAGTTTGTAAGGCTTTGGTTCACCGATGTGGCTGGAACCCTAAAGTCTGTGGCTATTGCTCCGGCTGAGGTTGAGGGTGCTTTCTCTGAGGGTATTGGCTTCGATGGTTCTGCCATTGAAGGCCTAGCTCGCTCATATGAAGCAGATATGCTTGCTCAGCCTGACCCTTCAACCTTCCAGATTCTGCCTTGGCGTGGCGAGATTGACCCGACAGCTCGCATGTTCTGCGATATCACCACTCCTGACGGCGTTCCAGCAGCAGCTGACCCTAGAAACGTACTAAAGCGAGCCTTGGCAAAAGCAGCCAGCATGGGCTTTAGCTTCTACATCCACCCTGAGATTGAGTTCTACCTTCTAAAGTCCTCACAGATAGGCCCAGAGGGCCCAATTCCAGTGGATAAGGCTGGTTACTTCGATAACGTACCTGGTGGAACAGCCAATGACTTTAGACGTCGTGCGGTAACAATGCTCGAACAGCTTGGCATCTCAGTTGAGTTCAGCCACCACGAAGGTGGCCCTGGTCAAAATGAGATCGACCTTCGTTACGCAGATGCTCTTACCATGGCGGATAACATCATGACCTTTAGAACTGTCATCAAGGAAGTTGCTATCGAGCAGGGAGTCTATGCGACCTTCATGCCTAAGCCTTTCACTGAGCACCCAGGTTCAGGTATGCACACACACATGTCACTTTTCGAAGGTGACACCAATGCATTCTTTGATCCTTCAGGTCAGTACTCACTTTCTAAGACAGCTAGATCATTCATTGCTGGTCTTCTAAAGCACGCTCCTGAAATCACCGCGGTTACTAACCAGTATGTGAACTCATACAAGCGTCTCTGGGGTGGCGGTGAAGCTCCATCATTTGTTTGCTGGGGTCACAACAACCGCTCAGCATTGATTCGCGTTCCGCTATACAAGCCGAACAAGGGTAACTCTTCACGAATTGAGTACCGTGCGATTGACTCAGCTGCTAACCCATATCTGTCATACGCACTTCTCCTCTCAGCAGGTCTTAAAGGAATCGAAGAAGGTTACGAACTTCCTGCAGAAACTGAAGATAACGTTTGGGATCTATCCGATGCAGAACGCAGAGCAATGGGTATTCAGCCACTCCCACAGTCACTAGATCACGCAATTCGTAAGTTGGAAGATTCAGAACTTGCAGCAGAGACTCTAGGGGAGAGCGTGTTCAGTTATGTTCTTGCGAATAAGCGTCGCGAGTGGAGTGACTACCGTGCTCAGGTAACCCCATACGAATTGAAGACCAACCTCGAAGTTCTCTAATGGCAACAGTTCCTTCAGGTTCCTCGCTAGCTAACCTGGCAAGGTTTGGCTTCGTTGACCTTGAAGCAACAATTGCCAAGCTAGACAAGTTAGTTTCACTCGTAGGGGACTCCGGTAGATCTTCACTTGCATACCTAACCAAAGCAGCGTCACCTGATCTTGCATTAGACCAAATCATCCTGCTTGCCGAGATTGATAAGTCCAGAATCAAGAAACTTCTGAGCAAAGAAGAGACCGGAA
>RFNI01000053.1 GCA_009927245.1 Actinomycetota bacterium
AACGATACCGAAATCAAGCAGATCGCTTACCTTCTCTTCGTTGTGCTTCATAGTTACTATCAGTTCTTCAGCGAGTGAAGCTAAATACCACTGAGTTAGATCAGTAAGGCCTTGAGCTAACTGACTTAGGGTTAGCTCCCCAACAACAGCTCCAAGAGCTAAACGCAGAGTCTCACGTCGACGAATGTGTCTAATTGACTTTGCAAACTCATCAACATTCGCATGTCTGGTTGCCAAAGAATGTGACTGCGCTTCTAGATCTTCTAGAGACTGAGGTCTAAGTTGGTCTAAGTCTTCAAACCAGGCTGCACCTTCTGGAATAAGTTCTAGAAGAGCTGTTGCTAACTTGCTGGTTGAGAGTGCCACTGTCATACGCTCTGCTGCACCGCTTGAATCACGGAGCATGCGCAGATACCAATGTGACTCACCAAGGTTCTCAGAGAGTCTTCTAAAGGCTAGAAGAGCTGCATCTGGATCTGTTCCTTCAGCAAACCATTGGAGCAGTACTGGAAGTAGTTGGCGTTGAATCTGCGCTCTCCTAGATAAACCAGAAGTTAGAGCGTTGATGTGAGTTAGAGCGCCAGCTGGGTCTAGGAAACCAATCGCAGATAAACGATCGACTACCTGCTCACTACTTAGCTCAAACTCTCCGCTTGCCTTAGACACTGCCGCCAGAAGAGGCCTATAGAAAATCTTTTGATGCAGTGCTCGCACCTGAATTTTGACTTCAGCCCAACGCTTGAGAAGTTGCTCTGCATTCCAATCAAGACTTACTGATCTTGCAATCTGTCTCTGGGTGAGTTCATCCTGAGGCATCAGATGAGTTCTTCTCATCTGACGAAGTTGGATTCGGTGCTCTAATAGCCTTAGGAACTTGTAGTGGTTGGAGAACTCAGTTGCCTCAGCTCTACCGATGTATGAAGCGTTAGATAGTGCCTCAATGGCAGAAATCGTGTCCGCCATGCGAACACTCTCGTCGGTTCGACCATGGACTAGCTGAAGCAATTGAACAGTAAACTCGATATCTCGAAGCCCACCAACACCAAGCTTGATCTGCCATTCAGCTTCATCACCTGGGATGTTGTCACTGACTCGCTCGCGCATTCTCTGAACTGATTCAACAAAGTTCTCCCGTTGGGTTGATTGCCAAACTAGAGGATTGATTGCCTCGAAGTACTTATTTCCGAGTTCTTCATCACCTGCCAAAGGTCTTGCCTTTAGTAGAGCTTGGAACTCCCAGTTCTCTGCCCAGCGAGCGTAGTAAGCAATGTGTGAATCAAGCGTTCTAACTAATGCACCCGATTTACCTTCAGGTCTAAGGTTTGCATCCACCTGCCAAAGCGCTGGCTCAGGGTTATTGGCATCCATCGCACGCATCAGTCTTGTGGCTAACTTGGTAGCGATGGTGAGCATGCGCTCGTTCTCTAGCGATTCTGAAGCTCCAACATAGATCACATCAACATCTGAAATGTAGTTGAGCTCTCTTGCCCCACCTTTACCCATACCGATGACAGCCAGTTTTGTCTGTTCAACTTCTTCTTTGGTGAATGCACCGAACTCAGTAGTTTCAACTAGCTCTCGTCTGGCAATCAGCAAACCAGCATCAAGCGCTGCTGCGGC
>RFNI01000120.1 GCA_009927245.1 Actinomycetota bacterium
GATTAGGTCCTTGGTGAACACGTCTCCTTGAATTAGGTAGTCGTGATCTGCCTCTAGAGCCTTTAGAACTTCTTCTAGAGAACCTGGAACCTGCGGGATGTTCTTTGCTTCCTCTGGAGGTAGCTCGTATAGGTCCTTGTCTACTGGAGCGTGTGGCTCGATTCTGTTCTTGATACCGTCAAGACCAGCCATCAACATTGCAGCAAATGCAAGGTACGCGTTACCAGAAGCATCTGGTGCACGGAACTCAATACGCTTTGCTTTCGGGTTGGTCCAGTCATTGGGATACGAATAGCTGCTGAACGGTTACCAGCTGAGTAAACAAGGTTTACTGGAGCTTCGAAACCTGGAACTAGACGGTGGTAGCTGTTAACGGTTGGGTTGGTGAATGCAAGCAAGCTTGGAGCGTGCTTTAGTAGACCACCAATGTACCAACGAGCTAGATCTGATAGACCGCCGTAGCCGTTCTCGTCATAGAACAATGGCTTGCCATCTTTCCATAGTGACTGGTGAACGTGCATACCTGAACCGTTGTCACCGAATAGTGGCTTAGGCATGAAGGTTGCGGTCTTGTTGTAGTTGAAAGCTGTGTTCTTAACGATGTACTTGAATTTCATAACATCATCAGCAGACTTCAATAGAGTGTCGAATCTGTAGTTGATCTCACACTGACCAGCAGTACCAACTTCGTGGTGGCTGCGCTCAACTGAAAGGCCAGCCTTCTCAAGGTTCAGCACGATCTCGTCGCGGATGTCAGCTAGGTGGTCAACTGGAGAAACTGGGAAGTATCCACCCTTGTAAGGTGTCTTGTTTCCTAGGTTACGGCCACCATCTGATTCAACTTCACGAGCTGAGTTCCAGGTACCTTCGATTGAATCTACGAAGTGGTAAGAAGTGTTTGCCTTAGTCTCGTAGCGAACCTCATCGAAGATGAAGAATTCTGCTTCTGGAGCGAAGAATGCTGTGTCAGCAATACCGGTTGAAGCAAGGTAAGCCTCAGCCTTCTTGGCAACCTGACGTGGGTCACGGCCGTAGATCTCACCGTTACGTGGGTTGTAGATGTCGAAGTTGATGACAAGGGTCTTCTCAACACGGAATGTGTCTAGGTAAGCAGTAGTCACATCAGGGATTAGCTGCATGTCTGACTCGTGGATTGAAGCAAAGCCTCTAATCGATGATGCGTCGAATAGCTGACCGTTTACGAAGAAGTCTTCGTCAATCTGGCTAACTGGGAGGTTGAAGTGTTGTTGAACACCAGGTAGGTCAGTAAAACGAACATCAAGGAACTTTACGTCTTCATCCTTAATGAATTTGATGACCTCGGATGCTGATTTAAACATAGGGAGAGCCCTTCAAGGTTGTGGGATTTGAGCGATCCATTACGCTCAAGACCACTTTACCTGTTGAATTGGGCCTAATGGCTCAAAACTATGTTTCAGGAATGTAAAAAGTTATTGGATTCGCTTAGATGGTCTCATCTTGGTGGGGTCAATACCCTTAGGGATGGGTAATCCACCTCTGGAGTCCATTGCTGCAAGACGGTTCTGGACGGCTCTAATCTCGTTCTTGGTGAGAGTTCTCTTTAGCTTCGTTACTTTCTTGTGAAGCGTGGCTAGAGGGACACCCTGGCCGTCTTCAGAACTAAAGAAGGTGTGAACTGTGACACCTGAGGCAACACGTTGAACCTTGCGGCGCTCATCCTCAAGGAGTTGCTGAGTGCTGTTCTTGATTCCCTCGCCAAGCAATACAACTCCAGCAGGACCAACGATGCGAAAAACCATGTCTCTGGTTCGAGCATTAACGGCAACTGGCTGGTTAGTGCCCTTGTAGACGCGACGGGTGAGAGTTCCCACTGTAAGGCTGATTCTTCCCGGTTCGTTTGCATACTTTGTGAAAATGGCTGTATTGGCTCTTCTAGTAAGAGTTAGCAGCGCACTGAGGTAGCCGGTAACTATTCCTAGAACAACCCAGATGACAATACCTAGGAATGCTCCTGCAGAAATGAACACACCTAGGACAGTGATGATTACAAATGCAGTGACACCAATGAAGATCGCGAGTGGAACTGCCTTAGGGTCTACGCCTTTCAGGAATCTAATCTGCTCGCCGAACTGAGCAAACATTCCTGAACTTTTCTTGGGTTTCTTCTCTTTAGCCATGGGTTTAAGCCTAGTTCACTGCTTGGCTGAAACCGTCGCGGATAGCAGCTTCGGCTAAGTGAGATAGATGCTCAGGAATTACATCGCCACGCTTCATCATCGACTGGGCCCAAAGGCGACCAGCTCGGTAACTGCTTCTAACCAGTGGTCCACTTAGCACACCTAGGAAGCCGATTCCCTCAGCTATTTCTTTGAGTTCGACGAACTCTTGAGGCTTTACCCAACGAGTTACTGGGTGATGCTTCAAGCTTGGACGTAGGTACTGAGTGATCGTAATGATGTCTGTTCCAGCATCGTAAAGATCGTGGAGTGCTTGGACAACTTCTTCAATCTCTTCACCCATGCCTAGGATGAGATTACTTTTAGTAACCATTCCGGCATTTCTACCCTGAGTGATTACATCAAGTGATCTCTCGTAGGTGAAAGCAGGTCTAATCTGCTTGAAGATTCTAGGAACAGTCTCAACGTTGTGTGCATAAACCTCAGGCTTAGCATCGAAGATCTTCTGAAGTAGTTCTGGCTTTCCAGAGAAGTCAGGAATAAGAATTTCAACACCGGTGCCAGGGGACTGCTTGTGAATCTGTCTAATGGTTTCCGCATATAACCATGAGCCCTCATCAGGGAGGTCATCTCTGGCAACACCTGTAACTGTTGCGTAGCGCAACTCCATTTGCTTTACAGATGCTCCGACTCTTCTTGGTTCATCGGGGTCTAGGTTTGCAGGCTTTCCAGTGTCAATTTGGCAGAAGTCGCAGCGTCGTGTGCACTGAGCTCCACCGATCAGAAAAGTCGCTTCGCGATCTTCCCAACATTCGAAGATGTTTGGGCAACCAGCTTCCTGACATACGGTGTGAAGACCTTCCGTCTTTACAAGAGTGTGAAGCGCCTGGTACTCAGGGCCCATTTTTGCTTTGGTTTTGATCCACTCTGGCTTGCGTTCAATCGGCACTTCAGCGTTACGTGCCTCGACGCGAAGCATTCGCTTGGGCGCATTAGGCTCTTGAGTCAACTACTTACCTATCTCAATCAGTCGTCGCTGGATAACTTCCGCTGCCATTTCTGGAGTGATGTTTTGCTGAAGCAACTCACTTATCGTACTCGTTGCTGCGTCCTTGATGCCGCAGGCAATTATGGTTTCGTAAGGATTCAAAGAGTTATTGCAGTTCAATGCGAAGCCATGCATTGTTACTTTCTCAGCAACTCTGATGCCAATCGCTGCAATCTTCACATGGGTATCTCCAACAGGTGCCCAAACACCAGATCGGCCTTCAACTCTCTCGGTTTTGAGACCAAATTCAGCAATGCTGTCTATTAGCACTTGCTCTAGCCAACGAACATAACCAACAACATCGATTGGATCTGGGAGCTTCATGATCGGATACCCCACTAGCTGACCTGGTCCATGCCAGGTGATCTTGCCCCCGCGGTCAACATCGATTACAGGCGTTCCATCCTCGGGACGTTCTTCATCTTCAGTTCTCTTGCCTGCTGTGTATACAGAATCATGTTCTAGGAGTAAGACTGTGTCTTCTCTAGCACCAGAGACCACATCAGCGTGGACTGCTCGTTGAAGCTCCCAAGCCTGAAGATAGTCAACATAATTCGGTGACAAACCAACTACTTCGAATGCGGGCATAGCACAATTCTAAATCCATCCACAACCGACCAAATCGCAAGTTCATCAACAATGGGAAGATGCGAGAGTCTGGCTAGAGAATCACTATCAAGAATTAGGAAATGCTTCGTTCTAACCCGCCTAGCCTTCGGAACTTTGCTGTTCTGAAGTTGGAGCGTCGAAATGCCTTAGGCAGGTTCTACTCAGTGAGGGACAGGAGACTGAATGCTCCGCAACAAACACTCTTCGTACCTAGCAGATTGAGAGCATGGCCTAGACACCTCGCCCAGCTCAGTAACTTAGATTCGACACCGGTAAGGCTAAGAGACGGGAGAGTTGCGCTCTTGATCGGTTCAAACTTTAACATGACGAGCGTCCAGTCGGCTCTTAAGTCAGCCAAGCAAATCAGGGTCACCTTTGACGCAATATCTGGTTTTCAACATGGCACCATCAAACGTAGAAGGCCATTACTAATCGGAACCATCTGTTCTGGTTTGGTCTGCTTGCTGTTCATTCCGCAAACATTTGCAACTCCCGAGGTGGGGACAAAGCAAGTTGTCGTCAAAGTTGAACCCAAAAGATATATCTGCTCGACATCGCCAAAGGCAGGGGAGCGAGTTGAATTACTCGTAAACAGAAAAGCGGAGGTGAACGGAATCAAGTACCGGATTGAAAGCAGAACTCAGCTAGGTGGCTTAGCGCAACTTACCTTGTTTCGAGCTTGCGACAAATCCAAATGGAAAGTAGCAGTTTGGAAGACCGGGAACGGCTACCAAATTGAGTCAATCGGTTAGATGCCGAAGTTTCCTAGGAAGTCTGCACTTTCAAGACGGTTCTTGACATCAACCAGGAAGCGGCTTGCGTCTGCACCATCGATGATTCTGTGATCGTAAGACAAAGCTAAGTAGACCATGCTTCTTATTGCAATGCTGTCCTGGCCGTGTTCATCTGTCACAACAACCGGACGTTTTGCAACTACACCTGTACCGAGGATTGCTGCCTGAGGTAGGAAGACAACTGGAGTATCGAACAAGGCACCACGAGAACCGGTGTTTGTGAGAGTGAAAGTTCCACCTGAAAGCTCATCTGGCTTTAGCTTGTTTTCACGAGTTCTTGCAGCAAGATCTGCAATCTGAGATGCGATGTTAGCAAGAGATAGTGAAGCTGCATCACGAATAACTGGAGTTAGCAAACCACGCGCAGTATCAACAGCGAAGCTGATGTTTTCTGATGGGTGGTAAACAATGCTCTCGCCGTCAACGCTTGAGTTGATCTTTGGGTGAGCACGAAGTGCTTCAGCAGCAGCAAGGAAGAAGAAAGGCATGAAGTTCAACTTGACGCCAGTCTTAGCTGTGAATTCTGCTTGCTTAGCAGCTCTTAGGTGAGCAATAGCAGTGACATCAACTTCAACAACTGTTGTCAACTGTGCTGTTGAAACCATTGAAGCAACTGCACGCTCTGCAAGAACCTTGCGAAGGCGAGACATAGGTTCAACGGTTCCACGTAGCGCTGATTCAGCAACAGGTGCTGCAGCAACAGGAGCACTTGATCGGTTGCTTGCAGCAGCAAGCACATCTTCACGACGGATACGTCCACCAAC
>RFNI01000122.1 GCA_009927245.1 Actinomycetota bacterium
AAGCAGCAGGAGCTGCAACTGGGGCAGTGAAAGCAGGAAGGCTAACCGGGGTAACGATTGGCTCTGTTGGTGCAGGCGCGCTCACAACTGGCGCTGCAACAGGAGCAGCAATCACAGGAGGAACAAATACAGGTGCAGCAACTGGAGCTTCAACTACTGGAGGAGCTACAACTACTGGAGCAACTTCGACTGGTGCAGCTTCGACAACAGGTGCGGCAGGAGCAGCAGGTGCTGGCGCAGCAACGCCATCTTCGACTACTGCTAGAACAGCGCCAACGGCTGCAGTCTCATCTTCAGCTACGAGAATCTGAGTTAGAACACCGGCAACAGGGGATGGGATCTCAGTGTCAACCTTGTCTGTTGATACTTCAACTAGTGGCTCGTCGATGGCAACAGTGTCGCCAATCTTCTTTAGCCATCGGGTTACAGTTCCCTCGGTAACGCTTTCGCCAAGCGCAGGTAGTTTTACTTCACTCATTTAGGTTGCTCCTTATGCAGATATAAGTTTAGGCGTGTGCGTGTAGTGGTTTACCCGCAAGTGCTAGATGTGCTTCACCTAGGGCTTCGTTCATGGTTGGGTGGGCGTGAACCAGTGATGCCACCTCTTCTGGGAATGCTTCCCAGTTGACGATTAGCTGTGCTTCACCGATCTGTTCGCCAACGCGAGAGCCGATCATGTGAATACCAATGATTGGACCATTGTTCTTGCGAATCAACTTAACGAATCCAGCAGTTCCAAGAATCTGGCTCTTACCGTTTCCACCTAGGTTGTATTCGTAGACAGAAATGTTGTCCTGACCGTGTATCTCAGCAGCCTTAGATTCTGTTAGACCAACAGATGCAATCTCTGGCTCGCTGTATGTGACCTTAGGGATACCTAGCTCATCGATGGTTGCAGGCTTTAGTCCAGCGATCTCTTCAGCAATGAAGATACCTTGCTGGAAACCACGGTGTGCAAGCTGAAGGCCTGGCACGATGTCACCGGCAGCAAATACTCCTGGAACAGAAGTCTGAAGCCTATCGTTTGTGATTACGTAGCCGCGGTCAATGGTGATGCCGTTGTCTTCGTATCCAAAACCTGCTGTGTTAGGTCCACGACCAACTGCAACTAGAAGTAGTTCAGCATCGAACTGTTCACCGTTCTCAAGAGTTACGACAACACCAGTTGCGCTCTGCTGAACGCCTTGAAATCTGACACCAGTCTTGAAGTTAATTCCGCGCTTACGGTATGCACGCTCCATAGCCTTTGATACAGAAGCATCTTCGTTAGGAACAAGTGTTGGAAGACCTTCAATGATGGTCACATCGGTTCCGAATGACTTCCAGATTGAAGCGAACTCAACACCGATAACTCCACCACCCAGGATGATGACCTTGCTTGGAACGAAATCAAGCTGAAGCGCTTGCTCTGAAGTGATTACGCGACCTGCAATTTCTAGACCTGGCAGAGTCTTGCTGTATGAACCGGTTGCTAGAACAAGGTTCTTACCTGTGTACACATCTCCGTTCACAGTGATCGACTTCTGGCCAGTCATTCGACCTTCGCCTGAAACAACTGTGATTGCCTTTGATCCAACCAGACCGGTCAGCCCCTTGAATAGGCGGTCAACGATTCCATCGCGATACTTGTTGACTGCTGGCATGTCTACGCCCTGAAGGGTGGCATTGATTCCGTATGCAGCAGCATCTCTAGTTACATCAGCAACTTCTGCTGAGTGAAGAAGAGCCTTGGTTGGAATACAACCGCGGTGAAGACAGGTACCACCTAGTTTGTCTCTCTCGATTAGGGCTACTGATAGTCCAAGTTGTGCGCTACGAAGTGCAGCTGCGTAGCCACCACTTCCGCCACCTAGGATTACGACGTCAAAGTTATGCTCGGCCAATTTTGCTCCTTTTGAGAGTTCCTTTTAGGGGTATACAGGTAAAGATTACTAGAACTATTTCTTAGGCTGAGTTCCCATATGCTCGGCAAGTGTAACAAGGGTTCTAATCATTGATCCGGTTGCACCCTTAACTGTGGAACCGTAAGGGGCTAGGTCGTTATTTGCCGCTGTTGCAAAGTCAATGTGAGCCCAGTTCAGGCGGGTCTTGTCCTTAGCGCTCTTAGACCCAACAAATTCTCTGAGGAACAGTCCACCAACCAGCATTCCGCCGGTGGGGTTCCCGATCTTTGAGTTCATCATGTCAGCGATATCCGACTTGATGATGTCAAATAGCTCCTCGGGAAGTGGCATGTGCCATACAAGCTCCCCAGATGTTGATGCTGCTGACTTGAGGGCATCGACGGCAACGTCGTCTCCCATTAGACCGCTATACCTATTTCCAAGAGCGACTCTGGCTGCGCCTGTGAGTGTTGCAAGATCAACAATGAGGTCCGGCTTTAGTTCGCTAGCTAGAACAAGTCCATCCGCCATAACGATGCGGCCCTCAGCGTCAGTGTTGGTTATCTCAACTGTCTTTCCATTTCGGAACGTTATGACGTCAGTCGGCCTAGTCGCTGTTCCAGAAGGCATGTTCTCAGCTATGCAGAGGAAAGCAGTTACTTTCACCGGGAGTCCAAGCTTTGCAATAGCGATAGTGGCCTGACCGACGGTAGCTGCTCCAGCCATGTCATACTTCATGCCCAAGATGCCGGCTTTGTCTTTGAGGGAGAGCCCTCCAGTGTCAAAAGTGATGCCTTTACCTACTAAGGCAATGTGTGCTTTGGCGTTAGCTGGTGTGTAAGTGATCTTGACGAGTCTTGGAGGGCGAACCGAGCCTGCACCAACTGCGAGAATGCCGTGACACTTCCTTTCGCCATGCGCTTTCATCCCAACTTCAACCTTTACATTTGGAACTTTGGCCTGTGCGGAGATGATTTGTGCAAGTTTGACAGGGTAGAGGTCGTTGCCTGGTGCGTTGACTAGATCTCTTGTTGCATCAAGGGTTTCAGCAAGAACCTTGATTCGTTTGAGTTGAGCCGCTGAAACTTTGTGTGAAGTTACCACTGTCACAGAAGTAAGTTCCGCGGTCGACTTCTTTGTTGACTTGTACTTTAGGTAGTCGTATTGCACGAATGAGATGCCTTCGAGAAGGGCAATAACTTCTTCCGAAGACGAGAGTGGAATATCAACAACGATAGATTTCTGGTCTCTGAATGCTCGACCAATAGCTCCGCCGATTTCGCGGGATTGGTGTGCAGATGTGATGCCCTTGCCAACACCAATGAGTCCTACTGTTTCTTTGCCAAAGCTAAGTCTGGTTGTGGTTTCTGCACTTCCGGAGAAGTTAAGAGCTTTTAGGTTTACATCTTTTAGAAGTGCGTTGCTTTTAGCGGTACCTAGAAACGACGCGGTTTCATTCTCTGAGCCGACGGCGAAAATTGTGATTGAGCCAGCAACTGGCTTAGGGCTGATTTTGATTGATAGAGAAGTCATACGAACCATGCTACTTAGTCGAAAGTAGAATGATGTTATGCCACAGCAGAACCAGCTCTTCACCCTAGTGAACTCGGACGCTCAAGTCCCTGAAGGGTTGCATCTGCTAGCCGC
>RFNI01000233.1 GCA_009927245.1 Actinomycetota bacterium
TGAGGTAAGGGTCTTAAAAGCCCTTCGGAGGTTCAAATCCTCTCGTCTCCGCCAGAATAAAAGCCCTAGTTACCTAGGGCTTTTACTTTTTAACCGAGGGGATGATTAGCTTTTGTCTGCAGCGCTAATAACTGGGGTATAGAAGTTGAGCTTTGTTGGAGCAACGATTAGCTGTGGTTCTAGCTGTTGGATCTTGGCTACATGCTATGTCTGCATGTGCTCGTCCCAAACTGCTTTAGATTCCCACTTCTCGAACATGTACCAAACTGACGGGTCTTCGTCGCTTACGACTAGGTCGTATAGCAAACAACCTGGTTTAGGGAAAGATAGAGGTATGGCCACAAATAGGAACGTAACGATTAATGACGTAGCTGCCGCTTCAGGCGTATCCAGAGCAACAGTCTCTCGAGCTCTGAGTGGTTACGGCCGCATAAATCAAGCGACCATTGATCACGTTCAAAAGGTTGCAGAAAGCCTTGGCTATAAGCAAAATGCTCTAGCTGCAGCTCTGCGCGCTGGAAAGACTAAGACCATTGGTCTTGTTGTTATTTCGGATTTCACTAATGCATTTTTTGATAGAGCGACTAAAGCAATCATTGATCAGGCTAAAGAGCTTGGCTACCGTGTGCTTATTTCTCACACTGATGAAGATGTCGAAGTTGAGAAAATTGCAGTCGACACCATGCTCTCCAATCAAGTTGATGGCTTGATCTTGGTTCCTTCAAGCACTAAGAAGCACAGCCACCTAACTCCTAAGAAGCTGGGTAACAAGCCGGTAGTCATTATTGACCGTAAGTTAGACACTCCTCGATACACCACCATCACAACTGGTGATGAGGTTGCTGCTGAGGAAGCAGTGTTACATGCAGTTGAATATGGACACAGTGCTCTCGGTTTCTTAATTGCTGTTCCAGGTATTGATGGTTTTACTAAGACCCAACCGGAGATTCCAATTACCTCTGTTCAGGAGCGTGCTGATGGGTTCCTATCTGGGGTCCAGAATTGTAAGCCAAAACCTAAGTCTGTTTCTTGGCTCTACTGTGAAGGCACTGAAGAGGCAGCTAACGCTGCTGTCACTTCTCTACTGGATAGCCCCAAGCCACCTTCAATCATCTTCACCTCTAACAACGACATGCTTTTAGCTGTTCTGAAGGTAGCTGGAGATAGGGGAATCAAGATCGGTAAGGGGCTATCTGTAATTAGCTTTGACGATAGCCCTTGGGCTGCTGCCATGGTGCCTGGAATTACAGTTGTTGCCAGACCGGTTGAAGACCTAGGGCACCTGGCTGTAACAGAGTTAGTTTCAGCCATTGAAGGTAAACCGAATCACAGACAAATAGTGCTTCCAGCACACCTAATCAAGCGTGGATCGGTAGCAAAACTCAAGTAACACTGTGGGTTCTAGAGCCTAGTATTGAAGTACTGAACCCAAAGGAGCTGCTGTGAGAGCTCGTTACCTTAAGCCCATTGTTGCCTTAGTTTTATTTGCAACTCTAGGTAGCGTTCAGTCTGCCTCAGCAAGTCCTGGGGTTTCAGGAATCTCAACCACTGCCTATAACGAAGGCACAGATAAAGCAGCTGTCTTTTATAACCCTCTGGTTGTCTCCGGCATTAATCTAACTTTGCCACCAGCTTCATTCAATGAATTGAATAACAACCCTGGAACCACTGTTTACCAAACAGCATCAGTCACCATTACAACAGCTGATGGCGTTACAACTACTTTGAACAACATTGGTGTTCGTCTCAAAGGTCAAGCTACTAGAACAAACTTGTATGGCAAAGCACCAATGAAACTGAAGTTCGATGCCTTCGTTCCAGATCAGAAGTTCCTAGGTCTTACCCGTATGACCTTGAACAGCATGGTTCAAGACCCATCTTTCGTTCACGAAGATAGTGCTTACCGTTTATACCGAGCGATGGGAATTACAGCTCCTAGAACTACATACTCTTGGGTGAAGGTTAATGGTGCTGACTTCGGTCTATACATGAACGTGGAATCAGTTGATTCTCAGATGCTCAAGCGTTGGATGACAGTTAGACATCTATACAGCTCTAACTGTTACCTAGCAGACATCACACCTTCACAGAGTGGTTGCTACGACACTAACTACGGTGATGACGATAGATCAGATCTAAGAGCTGCAATAGCAACATCAAACTTTGATGGTGCCGATTGGTGGCGAGAGATAAACAAGGTTGCAGACATGAACGCAGTTATCAACCTGATGGCAACAGACATATACACAAGTAACTGGGATGGCTATACCGATGTTGTTCAGAACAACTACTACCTCGCTTTTGATACTGCAGGGAAATTCAGAATCATTCCTTGGGGTCAAGATGGTGCCTTCCCAATGGATCCTTCAGCACAGCTTGATTGGCTTGGTAGAGGTCCTGCATTTAGAAACTTTGGTAACCAACAACGAAGTGTGATTCTTCGTAAGTGCGTTGCCTATGCTCCTTGCACAGCGCTACTAATTAAGGCACAGGTCAAAGTAAAAGAAAAAGCAGAAGAACTTGACATGCCTGGGTTCAAGAACAAGATTGCTGCAGTAATTAACACCGCATACATCACTCAAGAGACCAGGGCTAACTCTGACATTTGGTCAGCAAAATATTGGCAGAACTGGCTAGATACTTTCTTCCCTATGAGAACTGCTGCTCTAACTGACTTCCTCAAAACCAGAGCACCTGAAGCTGCAGATCTAACTGTGACAGGTGAACCAAAACTAGGTTCAACACTCACAGCGAATGCAATAAGTTGGGACTTCACATCAACCCTGAGTTACCAGTGGTTACGTGATGGTGCAAACATTCCTAACTCTTCAACTAACAACTACACGCTGACCGAAACTGATATGGGTAAGAACATCAGTGTGAGAGTAACGACTAGCAAATCTGGTTTCTCAAGCGCTTTGGTGACCTCTACCCCGATGCTTGTGACAAACCCTAAGGCTTTAGCGGCAGCAATCGCAGGTTCCGGAACAGTAGGTAGCACACTGACTGCAACTCCTTTAGAGAGTGCTTCTGTTCAGGTTAGGTACCAATGGCTAAGAGCAGGTAAGGCAATTAGTGGAGCTATCACCTCTACATACACTCCAACCTCACTTGATTATCTAAAGGCAATATCCGTTACAACTACAGTTACCCAGAACGGTTTCTCTGTGACCACATCTACTAGCCCGGCTGTTGTTATCCAGGCTGGAACTATACCTAAGCCGGATCTAGGTATTGCCGGTAGCCCAGTAATGGCGCAGACTCTCCTCTTAACTGCAAATATCCCCTACGGAACTAAGGCTACTTACCAGTGGGTCAATGAAGGCGTCGCTATCCCTAGCTCGACTAGATCTTCATACGTCTTGAGGTCAACTGACGTTGGTAAGAACATCACTGTCAGAGTGACACTAACCAAGACTGCATACAACCCGCTAGTCCTATTTACTGATTCAGTTTTGGTAGGTCCTGGAACTCAAACAAAGAAACCGACAGTTACCGTCACTGGATCAACTCGGGTTGCAAAGACTCTGACTGGAGTTACAGGTTCTTGGGATACCAGCGTTAAGTTGACTTACCAGTGGCTAAGAGATGGACAACCAATTGCAGGCTCAATTGCTAAAACATACAAGCTAACTACAAATGATTTGAACCGAGCGATTAGTTTTAGAGTGACATCCACTAAGGCTGGATACACAACAGTTGTGACTACGAGTGCACCAACAGCTTTGATTACGAACTAGTAACCGATTCGCTCTCTGACCTGGATGATGTTTCCATCAGGATCTTGACCGTCAGCATATTTCCAAGACTCATACTCAGAAGTTTCTGACTTAATCTTTCCGCCATTACTGCCAGCAGCTAGCTTTGCTTTCTCTAAACTGACAACTTCAAAGACAGGTTTGATTGGATTGTCTTCACCTGAGGTTGGTTCACTTCGGTATTGCTCTGGAAGTAGATGAATCAGCACTTCATTGCCATTACCTTCAACTGAAGCAAAGCCCTCAGTGACATAGGGATGCTTAGCTTCAAACAAGGCTGAATAGAACTTTACAGATCTGTCTAGATCGGATACCCAAAGCACAATAGTTGTCATCGCTAACACTCCACTACATTCACTGCGAGACCGCCAAGAGAGGTCTCTTTATATTTTGTTGACATGTCTAAACCAGTTTGGCGCATGGTCTCAATAACAGTATCAAGGGAAATCTTGTGGGTGCCGTCTCCAAGGAGTGCTAATCGGACCGCAGCAACGGCAGTCCCCGCTGCAATTGCATTTCGTTCGATGCAAGGCATCTGCACAAAACCCCCGACAGGATCGCAGGTCAGCCCAAGGTTGTGCTCCATCGCAATCTCTGCGGCGTTCTCTATCTGTTTGTTTGTTGCTCCGAGGACTTGCGCTAGACCTGCGGCTGCCATTGAACAAGCAGAACCAACTTCGCCCTGGCATCCTGCTTCGGCTCCTGATATAGACGCGTTGCGTTTATACAGTGATCCGATGGCGGCGGCAGTGAGTAGGAAATCTTTGGCGATTGCATCTTCAGGAAGTGCTTTGAACTTCATTGCGTAGTAAGCCACCGCTGGGATAATTCCAGCTGCTCCATTGGTTGGCGCTGTTACTACTCTTTGCCCGGCTGCATTCTCTTCATTCACCGCAATCGCAAATGCTTGCAGCCATTCGTTGGAAGTGTCTTCTGTCATACCTCTGAGTTGGTTGGCCATATCAGCTGCTCTTCTAGAAACCCCAAGGGTGCCAGGTAGTTGACCGTGCTTGGTTAAACCAGTTTCTATGCTGGACTTCATCGCCTGCCAAATTGCGCTCAATTTAGAAAGGATTACCTCTTCGCCGTGCAGCGCAACTTCATTTCGGTAAGCAAGCTCTGCTATGGAGAGTTGTTCTCTCGAACAGATTTCAAGAAGTTCCTCTGCTGAAGAGAACGGGTAGGGAACTTCACTTCTTTGCTCACGGACCAGCTCGTGATCAGCTTCGACAAAACCTCCACCGACTGAATAATAGGTTTGCACGAGCAGAACTTCACCGGATGAGGAATAGGAAGTGAACCTAAGCCCATTTGAGTGTCTAGGGAGATGAATCAGCGGTTGAAAACTAAAATCATCAGCCGAAAAGTTTAACTGTCGATCAAAAACAAACCACATTGAGCTCTCATTTGCTTGCTGCCAAGCTCTAGAGACTTCTTCTGGATCGCAGGTCTCGGGGGTTTGGCCTGCAAGTCCTGCCACCAGAGCATTAGAGGTTCCGTGACCTGGGCCAGTTGCACCTAGTGAACCAAACAGTTTTACTTGGACTCGCGCGGTGTGCTCGAGTTTCCCTCCTGAGCGGAGGGCACTTGCAAAGAGCAGCGCTGCTCGCATTGGTCCGACAGTATGAGAACTAGAAGGACCAATACCGATAGTGAATAAATCTAGCGCCGAGATGTAATCTGGCATGGTTTTAGCCTAGCCAGAAAAGCAACTAATTAGAGCAGGTTGTTGTTGCTGCGTTAGTGCCCTGGGCCCAATCCGGAAGTGGAGTGATGGTTGGTGTTGGGGTGGCAGTTGGAGTTCTAGTTGGAGTGCTTGAAGGCTTAGGAGTTGCAGTCGGTGTTGGGGTTGGAGCAACTACTGCACCTGAGCCGGTGTTCTCCACCTTTCCAAGAACCATCGGTTCGTCAGCAGCGAGCAGATCAAAGAGCACCTGAGCTTTTTCATAATCAGGCATTACGCGACCCTGGTTAGGTGCCGGCAAACCTGAGACAACAGGTAACTGCAAGAAGGTGATCTTGTTCATTGGAATTGCCTTTAGCGCGTTAGCCACAGCAACCATTACACCTGGGTCTGAAAGTGTGTCACTGAGCTTCATGTTTCTAGCTGCAGTCTGAGCAAGTGAGTAAAGAGCAACAGGGTTGTTCAAGATGTCTTTGCTCTTTAGTTTTCTAACCAGTGAGGTTAGGTAAACCTGCTGGTTGCTAATTCTTGAAAGGTCTGAACCATCGCCAACACCGTGACGGGTTCTTAGGAACTGAAGTGCCTGAAGTCCCTGAAGCTTGTGAAGTCCTTTAGTTAGGTATGTGTTTGTGTATGGGTCGTTGATCTCTTCAGCAACACAAACCTCAACACCACCAACAGCGTTAGAGAGTTCGATAACTCCGTTGAAGTCAACCATTGCAAGGAATGGAATATCTAGTCCGGTTAGTTGTTCAACAGTCAGGAGTGTACAACCTGCACCACCGTTAGCGATGGTTGCGTTGATCTGACCAAGGCTCTGAGCGTAGTAACCAGGACCGCCAGTTGTGCTTGGACATGCAGGCCAAGGAACTAGAAGATCTCTTGGGAAGCTAAGACCAACAGCGCTCTTACGGTCTTCAGCGATGTGCAGAAGTATGATCACGTCTGCAAGG
>RFNI01000075.1 GCA_009927245.1 Actinomycetota bacterium
TGGTCTTTTCATTTAATGGCCACATGAAATTGAAAGTTTATTGTGACGGTTACTTTCTTGTGGCGTGTTGGGAACGCGCTAAGAATGAAACGAAACAGCCGGGCGCTAAAGTATTGGTGATAAGGATGTCCGGAAGGGAAAAAAAGTGAAGATTCTTAAAGCGATTGCATTCATTTCACTATGTTCATTATCGTTGGCAGGCTGTGCGTCAGCTCCCGGCCCCATGACTTCGGCCGAAGCAAAGAAAGCTCTGGATGACATTAAAACTCCAGACACCATCAAGGAGTTTAAGATCGTCCCAGCCGAAGGAGGCGACAGTGAAGAAAGCAATGAATACTACGAGTCCTATGATGCCTCGTCGATATGCAACTCGGTTGCGGAAATCGGACAGCTAACGTACCAGGCCGGCTACGAACTAAAAAACAAACAAGCTCTGCCGCCAGAACTCCGATCCTTCGCTGTTAGGCAAGGAATCAAGTTTGAACCAATAGAAGATTCCGACAGTGAATATGTTAACTTCCACGTCGCATTGCTATCCTTCGATGAGTCCAGTACAGCAGCAAGTTTCGCGTCCGAACTTAAAGAAGCAGTGGAGCCTTGCGGCGATGTTTCAGGTGAATATCAAAGCAGAGCGACTCTAAAGTTCTCGAGTTTGGATGGACCAAACGACTTCAGCCATAAAGTTCGTGAGACTTGGTCTATGTTCGAGACGGAATTTGTTACCGATGCAACAGACTATGTCGTTCAAAAGGGTGCGTTAATTGCACTCGTGCATGTTGGAGCTTCTGAGGATGGCTTGGAATACTATGGCATATCGACCGACACTGTGGATCAAACCGCCAAGGACATAATTAACCAGGTTCTGCCATAGGCTTTATAGCTTCTAGGCACTTCGGGAACTTGATTGTAGACTGACTGGGAACACAAACATTATCTACCACTCGCAAGGGGTATGACTTTGAAAACCATAAAAGCTCAGGTTGTTTTGGTTGCATTATTGACGCTAGTTTTATCTGGATGTTCAAATTCAACACTTCCAAGCTCCACACCGAGCCTCGATGATTCCAGCTACGAAGAGTACACGCCCGAACCAACACTTACTGCGCAGGATATTGTCAGTGCCACTCGCAAGACTTTCTCTTGGAACCGAAACGGTGATTGCGCTAACATTTATGATTCTCTATACCTTTCCTTTACGTTAACGAACATTTCTGGAAAGTCGATAGATGCCATCGAACTTGAGGCAGTGATATCAGACGAATTTGACGATTCTCTGAAAACCGTGAGTATGCAGTCGAGTAAAACCTTTGCCAAGGGTAAAAAACTAGTGGTTGGTAGCACAGGCACTAAGTGCTTTAAGTTAAACAATTACGACGATGGAGATAACACAATTCTCAACTGGTCGAGCGGAGACCAAGGGAATCTAACGCTTAACCTAAATCGTGTGAAGTTTGTTGACGGGACAGTTGAAAACTACTACGGCGATCAAATCTACGAAGAAAGCTTCACAGTGCAATAAATTGGCAATAGGAACGCAGATTGGAAAGAGGAAATGGTGGCAGCTTTAAGAAAAATTTCTTTTCTTGTTCTAACAATTGCAGCACTAACTTTGTCGAGCTGCTCATCTCCTACTGCCACACCGTCGACTAGCCCGTCACCATCGGTAACACCAACCGCTACACCTACAGACACATTTGACAGTGAAATTCTCCTCGCCAACAACGAGATTGAAGAAGAGTTCCTGCGAGCCGCGCTCGACAGCTGTGAACTAGCAAAGACTCAGTCACTGGTTCTTTGGTCTTACGAAGAATCAGACGGTCAATTGACTAACAGCACATACTTCAGACCTGTAGAGTCCTCGGAGCAACTGCTGTTTCCAGAGAACCAAATCAGTGAGGGCAGTGCTGGAGAAGATATTCCAGACCTGTATAACAACTACCTACCGCCACTATTTGATTCGTGTTTGCTTGAGCAACAGGCCGCACTAGCGGATGACCTCAATGCGGAGCTTTTTGAGCACACAGTCGAACAGATTGGCCCTTACGAATATGCCTGGTCTCAACATCAAGGCGGAGCTAACTTGGAGAAAATGTATTACACCGTAACCGATGGAATCATCAGTCGCTACTCAAAAGATAATGAATGGCCGATTGGGACCGAAGTTATGTTCATGGAATTCTCTGGAGATCTAGAGAACAAATTTATTGCTGCATACGGTAATTAGCCAAGCACTAACAACGCTGACAAAATCATCACTAAGGAAATCAATGAAACTGAATAAAGTATTAGCAGTTGCCGCAATGACACTACTGGTCGCTGGATGTTCAAACCCAAAGCCAACCCCCACTCCAACACCAACGGAAACTAAGACTCAAGCTCAGATTGAAAAAGAGTTCCTGAAGATTGCCAAACTCTCTTGCGACAGAGCGCAGAAAGAAGATGTTCTAGAGCGAATGACTAACAATGTTCCAGAGCGAATCATTGTGTTATCAAGAGATCACGCATACAAGGATTACAGTGCGGTCTATGTCGATAATAAGGGCGTAGCTCAAGTCATCTACGAACTTGAACTCACTGTTTGTGGTCCTAGCTACCTAATCTCAATGCAGGAGGAAGCTGGTCACGATAACTCTGGTGACTATGAGCACCACATCAAGCTAAACAAAGATGGCACATACTCTTGGTCTGAGCACATTCCTGGTGAAGCTGAAGGTGTTCTCTCAACAAACATATTCACTGTTGAAGACGGATACATAGTCGCATCTAAGTCCGAAAATCCTGCTTACGACAGAACGATTGAGTATGGACCAATTACAGGTGAAGATCTTCAAGTCCTAAAGGACGCAGTGGATGCTGAGCTTGTATCCCTAGAGGAATAGTTTTAGCGTGGCGATGGAATACTCCGCGTCACTGAATCCCTAAACACTGACCTAAGGACAAGCGCAGCGGATAAAACAATGAGACCACAGATCAAGATTGTGGCTCGTATTCCGAATGCAGATGCGGCTAAACCGATTAGTGGAGAACCAATTGGTGTTCCACCCATGAAGATCAGAAGGTAAATACCCATAACTCTCCCTCTAATGGCGTTATCGGTATTGCTCTGCACGTACGTGTTAGCAGAAATCAGAGTAAGCAAAACTGTTGCACCGAGGATTGGTAGAAACAGACCGTAAATCCAGTAGGTGGGCAAGTATGCAGATGCCATCAGTAGTGCTCCAAAGAGTGAAGCCCCAAGCATCACATTTCTTGTGTTGCGATGTTGTTCTAGTCGTGCAGCAACTAGTGCACCGGTAAGAGAGCCAACTGCAAGCACACTTCCAAGAACACCGAACTCTCTCGAGCCCATACCAAATTCATTAGTTGACATTAGAGCGATAAAGATTTGGAAGTTCAAACCGAAAGTGGTTGTGAAGAAGACGGTGAGCATTACCAACAACAGGTCTGGTCGCTTTAGAACATATTCAAAAGCTTCCTTGAGCTTGTTTTCTCTGTTTGGCTTTGATGAGATGTGTAGATCTTTATCTCTAATTACAGAGAGAGTGACAACCATTACAACATAGGTTGCCGTGTTAAGGAGGAATGAAGGACCGGTTCCAAATTGGTAAATCAGGAATCCACTAAGTGCAGGACCAATTAGTCTTCCCGCATTGAAGTTTGCAGAGTTGAGGCTAACCGCATTTGCTAAGTCATCTTTACCAACAAGTTCACTCGTGAAGCTAACTCGAATTGGTGAATCTATGGCTGTAAAGATTCCTAGCAGTAGTGCTAGAGCAAAGACGTGCCACAGAACAACAGAACCTGTAACTACAAGAATTCCTAGAATCACAGAAGCGAAACCTGCACCGATGTTTGTAAGCAGCAATAGCTTTCGCTTGTTGAAACGATCTGCGAGTAAACCACCATAGAGACTTAGCAGCATGGCTGGTAGGAATTGCAGAGCAGTAACGATACCTAAGGTAGTTGCGTCGTTATTGGTT
>RFNI01000218.1 GCA_009927245.1 Actinomycetota bacterium
GCCATTTCTGACTGGTCTTTCCACTTGAGTGGAGACTAGGGGGGTCGAACCCCTGACCCCCTGCTTGCAAAGCAGGTGCTCTACCAACTGAGCTAAGTCCCCATTCGGAAGCCCACTCGGTTGAGAGTGCTTCCTGGTGGGCCTAGGAGGACTTGAACCTCCGACCTCTTCATTATCAGTGAAGCGCTCTAACCACCTGAGCTATAGGCCCGTAGAGCAAATCTAACCTTACCCGATATAGAGCCAAGGCTCAAACTGAAGAAGTTTACTGCTGATTGTTATTAGTGAAGCCTACAGAGACTCCACCAATGATTCGGGCCACAATGTTGAAAATTGCTGCCCAGATTCCGGCCAGGATGGTGCCTACCAGAATCATGAAAACCGCGATGCCTAGCGAGATTGAGAGCACTGTCGGCAGTGTTATCTCCATGTCGATGTATTGCTTTAGTAGTGCACTAAAGCCGGCTGCGTTGAGGATCAAGAACAGGGTCGTTAGTGCGATTACTAACCCAATACCCAGTGCTACGTTCAAAACGAAGGAGAATCGGACTGCTGACCAGAAGTTGATCTTGATTAGCTTCAGGTTTACCGGCTTGGCTGAAGATGACTCAGCTCTACTTGCCTTGCGAGAAAATACGCCCATTTACTCTCCTTGCTCTTCAACTACGGTCTCAACAGCACCTGTTTCGATGCTCTCCAGGTTTCTTTCACTGTTCTTAGCCAACCCTAGTACTGAATCTTCGTCATCGAAACGGGCAAAAACAACGCCCATGGTGTCGCGGCCTCTAGCCGGAACCTCGCTGACAGCAGATCTAACTACCTTGCCGCTGGCAAGAACGATAAGAACTTCATCGTCTTCCTCGACGATTAGAGCTCCAACGATGTCTCCGCGCTTCTCCTCAAGCTTGGCAACCTTGATACCGATACCGCCACGGTTTTGGATGCGATACTGCTCAACTGCTGTTCGCTTAGCAAAACCACCTTCGGTAACTACGAAGACGAAGCCCTTGTCTGTGATCACATCTGCTGAGAGAAGGAAGTCATCTTGGCGGAAGTGCATACCGATGTTTCCACTGGTATCTCTTCCCATCGGGCGAAGTGATTCATCGCTAGCTGAGAAGCGGATTGACATGCCCTTGTTGGAAACGAGAAGTAGATCATCGCTCTGATTAACCAATAGAGCTGAAACTACTTCGTCTTCTTCACGAAGTTTGATAGCAATAACACCGCCGCTACGTGAAGTGTCATATGCCTCAAGGGTTGTCTTCTTGACTAGACCCGACTTAGTTGCAATTACTAAATACTCAGCTTGCTGGTAGTCGCGAATATCTAGAACCTGTGCGATCTTCTCATCTGGTTGAAGAGCAAGGAGGTTGGCTACGTGCTGACCCTTTGCATCTCTTCCAGCTTCTTGAACTTCATACGCCTTAGTTCTATAAACTCTTCCCTTGTTTGTGAAGAAGAGTAGATAGTGGTGAGTTGTGGTCACAAAGAAGTGTTCAACGACATCATCAGCACGAAGGCTTGCACCCTTAACACCCTTACCACCGCGGTGCTGTGATCTGTAGTTATCGCTCTTGGTGCGCTTAATGTATCCACCGCGAGTAATGGTGATAACCATTTCCTCTTCAGGAATTAGATCTAGATCAGTAACACCATCTTCACCAGGAAGAATGATTGTTCCTTCTGTCGTCACCATGACGCTTAACAACATCTTCGAGTTCTTCAGCAACAATTGAACGCTGTCTCTGTGGGTCAGCAATGATTGCCTTGTATTCAACAATCAGTGCTTCTAGTTCAGCAGCTTCATCAATAATCTTCTGACGCTCAAGAGCAGCAAGCTGTCTTAGCTGCATGTTCAAGATTGCTCTTGCCTGCAGGTCATCAATCTCTAAAAGCTTCATCAGACCTTCGCGAGCATCGTCTGCTGTTGCGCTAGCTCTAATAAGTTTGATTACTTCATCAAGTGCATCTAGTGCCTTTAGGTAACCGCGAAGAATGTGTGCACGTTCTTCAGCCTTACGAAGACGGAACTGAGTTCTACGAATGATAACTTCGATCTGGTGTTCAATCCAGTAGGTGATGAAACCATCGAGGCTCAGTGTTCTTGGAACACCATCAACAAGAGCCAACATGTTTGCACTGAAGTTTTCCTGCAGCGGAGTGAACTTGTATAGGTTGTTTAGAACAACCTGGCAACTGCATCCTTCTTTAGAACGATTACTAGTCGCTGACCAGTTCTACCTGAAGTCTCATCGCGAATATCTGCGATTCCCTGAAGTCTTCCTTCCTTAACAAGATCAGCGATCTTTGAGAAGCTAAGTTGTCTGGGTTTACCTGATATGGAAGTTCAGTGACAACTAGACAGGTTCGCCCCTGCAGTTCTTCAACATTCACAATCGCACGCATGGTGATTGAACCACGTCCGGTGCGATAAGCATCCTTGATTCCCTGAGAACCAAGAATGGTTGCTGCGGTTGGGAAATCTGGTCCCTTGATTCTCTGCATTAGAGCTTCAAGAAGTTCTTCCTTAGATGCATTTGGATTCTCTAGAGCCCAGAGTGCACCAGCTGCAACTTCACGAAGGTTGTGCGGTGGAATGTTTGTTGCCATCGCAACAGCGATACCGATAGATCCGTTGATTAGAAGGTTAGGAATACGGCTAGGTAGAACTGTTGGTTCCTGAGTTCTACCGTCGTAGTTGTCTTGGAAGTTGACGGTGTCCTCGTCAATGTCTCTAACCATTTCAAGAGCAAGAGGTGCCATACGGCACTCTGTGTATCGAGGAGCAGCAGCACCATCGTTACCAGGAGATCCGAAGTTACCCTGACCACTTACCAATGGGTAACGAAGGTTCCATTCTTGGACTAGACGGACAAGAGTGTCGTAGATAGCTCCATCACCGTGAGGGTGGAACTGACCCATTACATCTCCAACAACACGAGAGCACTTGCTGAATTGCTTATCTGGTCGGTATCCACCGTCATACATCGCATAAATAACTCTGCGGTGAACTGGCTTTAGACCATCTCTAACGTCTGGCAGTGCACGTCCGACGATAACGCTCATCGCGTAGTCAAGATATGAACGTTGCATCTCAACGTTTAGGTCGATCTGTTCGACTCTGTCCATCTGTGGTTCGTTGTTTTCAGTCATAGTTTCACCTCGGCCTAGATATCTAGGAACCGAACATCCTTTGCATTCTGTTGGATGAAGGTACGACGCAGTTCAACATCGTCACCCATCAAAGTTGAAAATATTTCATCTGCTCTAGCAGCATCATCGAGTGTTACCTGGAGAAGGGTTCTACGGGCTGGGTCCATTGTTGTTGCCCAAAGCTCGTCGTAGTCCATCTCACCTAGACCCTTGTAACGCTGAATGGAATTCTCTTTAGGAATCTTCTTTCCAGCTGCTTGACCAGAAGCTAACTTTTCATCACGCTCTTGATCGCTGTAAACATATTCGTGTTCAGCGTTAGACCACTTGATGCGATACAGAGGTGGCTGAGCTAGATAAACATATCCATACTCAATCAGTGGCTTCATGTATCTGAACAGAAGAGTTAGTAGCAGAGTTCTAATGTGCTGACCATCAACATCCGCATCGGCCATCAACACACACTTGTGATATCTGATCTTGTGGATATCAAACTCTTCACCATAACCAGTTCCAAATGCGGTGATAAGAGCTTGGACTTCACTGTTAGCCATGGCTTTATCAAGACGTGCTTTTTCAACGTTCAAAACTTTTCCACGCAGTGGCAAGATTGCTTGAGTTTCTGGATCACGACCACGCATCGCAGAACCACCCGCAGAGTCACCCTCAACGATATAGATTTCACTCAGTCGTGGATCTCTACTTGAACAGTCACGAAGTTTTCCAGGCATACCGGTTGATTCCAGTAGGCCCTTACGACGTGTTGCTTCTCTAGCTTTACGAGCAGCAAGTCTTGCAGCTGAAGCTTGAATTGCTTTGCGACAAATATCTTTCGCACTCGCTGGGTTTCTACCAAACCAATCAGAGAGCATCTCGTTGGTTACCTTCTGCACAAAAGCTTTTGCTTCAGTGTTACCAAGTTTGGTTTTTGTTTGACCTTCAAACTGAGGCTCACTCAACTTGATCGAGATAACTGCGGTTAGTCCTTCACGAACGTCGTCACCGGTTAGGTTTTCATCCTTCTCTTTGAGAAGACCCTTCTCACGTGAATATTTATTTAGCAGTGAAGTTAGAGCGGTTCGGAAACCTTCTTCGTGTGTTCCACCTTCGTGAGTGTTAATGGTGTTCGCGTAGGTGTGAACTGATTCGTTGTATCCGTTAGTCCACTGCATCGCCACTTCGAGTGACATTGACTTCTCTTTAGTTTCAGTTTCGAAAGAGATGATTTCGTTGTGAACAAGTTCAATCTTTTTAGCTGAGTTCAAATACTGAACGTAATCTTGAAGACCACGCTCGTAAAGGAACTTGTCGCTACGTTCATTTCTCTCGTCATAGATCGAAATGCTCAGACCCTTGTTCAAGAAAGCCATCTGTTGGAATCTTGATCTCAATGTCTCGTAGTCAAAATCTACGGTTTCAAAAATCTCTGGGCTTGGTAGGAACTCAATTACTGTTCCGGTGAAATCAGCTGCCTTGCCCTTAGCTAGGGGAGCTGTTGGTACACCAGCTAGGTATGACTGGGTCCACATGAAACCGTCACGGGCAACGATCACGTTTAGCTGAGTTGAAAGAGCGTTAACGACAGATGCACCAACCCCGTGAAGGCCACCGGAAACCGCGTATCCACCACCACCGAACTTTCCACCAGCGTGGAGAACGGTCAAAACCACTTCAACGGCAGGCTTTTTCTCAACGGGGTGCATATCCACTGGGATTCCGCGACCATCGTCGGCAACCTTGATCCAGCCCTCTTTGGTAATAACCACGTCAATGTTCTTACAGTGACCCGCCAGAGACTCATCTACGGCGTTATCTACGATTTCATAGACCAGGTGGTGGAGGCCTCTTGGGCCAGTTGAACCGATATACATACCGGGACGCTTACGAACCGCTTCTAGGCCTTCTAGGACCTGAATATTTGATGCATCGTAGCTATTTGGGGTTTCACTCATATTGCTGGCACTGCTCCTAATTTCCTGAAGTTAGGCCCACACAACGGCCACCTAAATAGGGGGACTTATATTCGGGGTTGCTAACCCTCTAATTCTACCTTTTTGACGCCAAATATAGGGCTAAAAACGGGGTCTATGGAAGGTATTTTGGGGCTGTGGATAACCCGCTGGAGAGCAATAAATTACTAGGGACTAAAGGTTTTACCTTTAGCCAAAAGTGTCTCTGGCACCAGGACCCGGAACAGATCTCAAACCACGCTTAAAGCTCGGTGCCTGAGGGCCTATAAAGCGAACTTCTTTGACCTCAAGAGCCGGCAATTTATCCACGATACTCTTCAAGATATCGGCACTCATAATTCTTAGCTGGGTGGCCCAGGCAGTGCTTTTGCAGCGGATCGTCAAAACTCCTTTAGTTAGATCCTCTGGGAAGCTGTTCTCAGCCACCTTCTCACCGACTAATTCACGCCAATTGGCGAATAGTTCACCCTCTTGGAGCTTATTTTCCCAACCAAAGCTCTGAATAAGCCCATCCATGGTGCTCGCGATGGTTTTTGGTGCTCTTCCCTCATCAAAAGGCTTCGACTTTCGCTTCTTAATCTTGGCTCTACGAATTGTGTCTCGGTCTTTACGACCGGTAATGGCAGCTTTCATGCGGTAGTAAAACTCAACCGCAACATCAGGTTTCTGTGGATCACGCATTGCCCACCACGATTTCTCCAGCGGTTACGAAGATACGATTAGCGCTTAGCTCGGTAGGAACATCCTCGACAACGGCAGCAGTAATAAGCACCTGTTCATTATCTGACACCAGATTGGCAAGTCGAGTACGTCTAGTTGAATCAAGCTCTGCAAACACATCATCCAGAATCAGGATTGGATCTCCAGCTCTTGCTTCTTCACGAAGCAATTGAGCTGAAGCTAACTTAAGTGCGAGAGCGTAAGACCAAGATTCACCGTGACTTACAAAACCTTTAGCAGGGTAGTCACCGAGGTATAGAACCAGATCATCACGGTGCGGTCCAACTAGAGAAATTCCTCGCTCTAATTCTTTTGACTTAACCAACTCAAGTTTTGTTCTGAATTGAGTCTCGATTTCTTCTCTGTCTGAAGTAACTAGGAAATCTTCTTCGAAGACCTCTGGTTCAACAATGTTTGAGCCAGTCAGTGACGACTTGTATTTGATTGAAGGATTGTTCTTTTCATCCGCAATAGCTTCGTAGGACGAAAGAAGTGGTGCAGCAATTCTCTTGATGAGGTCTTGTCTGAAAGCGATGATCTCTGTGCCCAGCTTGATTAGTGAATCATCCCAAGCAGCGAGGGTGTCTAAGCCAGGGGAATCTTTGGGTAGGTTTCTGGAGGTCTTCAACAAAGTATTGCGTTGCTTCAGAACTCGATCGTAGTCAGAGAACACGCCAGCTAAACGAGGGGTTAGTTGAACAAGTAGATCATCGATGAACGCTCTGCGATTAGATGGGTCTCTCTTTACGATGTCTAAATCTTCAGGGGAGAAGATCACAGCGCTAACTAAACCTAGAACATCTCTAACTCTTGGTGTATCGGATCTATTTATTCTTGTTCGGTTAGCACCTGAGACATTTAGTTCTAATTCAATTAGGTTTTCACGATCTTCAAAACCAGCAAGGATTCTCATCACAGCTTTATCTTGCTGATGTTTTACAAGAGGTAGGTAGCCGCTTACTCGATGTGAATTTAAAGTTGCTGCGTAGAAGATAGCTTCAACAAGATTTGTTTTGCCTTGACCGTTTCTACCGACAAGTAAATTCACTCCGGGTTGCAGGGGCAACTCAAGAGTTGAGTAATTGCGAAAGTTACTAAGACTCAGATGCTTGATGTGCATCTGAAACCTTACTCAGCCTTTTTTACCGCGTGACCACCGAATTGGTTGCGCAATGCTGCAACAGCTTTCATGGCAGGTGAATCATCTTGACGTGAGGTAAATCGAGCGAATAGTGACGCTGTGATTGCTGGCATTGGAACTGCGTTAGCAATACCTTCTTCAACAGTCCAACGACCCTCACCTGAATCTTCTACGTAACCCTTGATCTTTGAAAGGTTAGGGTCTTCCTCAAGAGCAAGCACTAGAAGATCTAGTAGCCATGAACGAACAACTGTTCCACGCTGCCAGGCAGCAAAGGTACCGTGAACATCCTTGATGATGTCCTTCTTCTCAAGAAGTTCGTAGCCTTCAGCAAATGCCTGCATCATCGCGTACTCGATACCGTTGTGGACCATCTTGGCGTAGTGACCAGCTCCAACATCTCCAACGTGAACAAAGCCTTCAGCTCTCTCACCTTCTGGACGTAGCGCATCAAAAATTGGCATTGCGTGCTCAACTAGTTTTGCGTCTCCACCAACCATCAAGCCGTAACCGTTTTGTAGACCCCAAACACCACCTGAGACACCACAGTCCAGGTAACCAATTCCCTTAGGCGCAAGTTGCGCTGCGTGACGAATGTCTTCGCTGAAGCGTGAGTTACCACCTTCGATGATTAGGTCACCTTCACCTAGGTGCTTCTCGAGTTCGTTGATTACATCGTCGGTTGGCTGACCATGTGGAACCATGATCCAAACAATCTTGGGGCTAGGTAGCGCAGCAACTAGATCAGCAATGGTGTCGACATCAGAGACATCTCTGCTTCGTGCATAACCCGTTACTTCGATTCCCTTGTTACGAAGACGAGTGCGCATGTTGCCACCCATTTTGCCTAAGCCGATAAGACCGATTGCATTGTGTTGCCTTTCTTTGAAACTAAAGCTTTAGCGCTTAAGCATGTTTGGGTTTAGGAGATAGCGATATGTGTCAGGGCTCTTAGCGTCCTTCGACATTTGGCTAGACATGATGATAGGACCAGGTCTGCTCGGATCTCTTTGGTTCTTAGTGAATTCAATCTTTACGAATTCACTAGTGATTTGAGATAGACCGTCGTGGAATAACCACGGCTTAAATCTCAAGCTTGTTGGGTTACCGGTAAGAGTTGCTTCAACTGATTCAGTTGCATTGTTCTCAGAGCTTGTTGATTCAAGTTGAACTGAACCAGTTTCGAATGAGTAGCGAATGGTGTCTTCAGATTCACTGACAACCAATTCAACGCGCTTAGTTGCATCCATCAAATCTTGCTTGTTAATGACAGCTGACTCTTCTAGGTTGTTTGGGAAGTATTGATCAATGTCTGGATAGTTCTCGATGTTCAGAACAATGGTTGTGACAATTCTGTTTTTAGCTTGGAATGCAACCATTCCTCTTTCACCTTCAGCAGCGATAGAGATGCTTACTTCGCCAAGGTTTGCAAATGACTTTTCAATATCCTGCATTGTCTTGGTTAAAACAACAGCTGAAGTTTCATCAGCAACATCTTTACCCAACCATGGGACCTGGCAACGAGCAATACGGTTTGGATCAGCTGCAGTAAGCATTACTGATGTTGGTGTTGCTTTAATCTGAATACCTTTTTGGAAAGGACGAGTTGAATCTTTTGCAGATGCAACAGAAACTCTTCTGATTGCTGCGATGAATGATTCACCATCGATAGTTCCGGTTACCGGTGGAACTGGAGGAAGAGTCGGATACTGAGCAATTGGCAAAATAGCCAATTCAAACTTGCTTGTTCCACAGGTGATAACAGCTTTGTTTTCTCCAACTTCAAAGTTCACCGGTTGGTTAGGTAGACGGCCAACAATCTCGTTAAGGAGCTTTCCAGAAACCAGGGCAGTGCCCGACTGGTCAACATTTGCTACCAGATCAGTCTGAGCCGAAACATCGTGGTCAAAAACTGAGATCTGTAGGGAATTGGCATCTGCTACTAAGCGCATACCTGACAGGATTTGAGAGGTTGGTTTTGACTGAAGCATACGAGCTGCAAAAGCCACAGCTTCTGCCAGAACGTCGCGATTTACCTGGAACTTCACAGTTCACCTTTCGAGGGAATAGTTACTTAATCTTGCCACACAATGAGACTGGCTCTGTTCAAGGGGTGAGGGCCTTAAAGTTATGGGCTTTTCAATATCTATTTAAATATTAATAGCAGTAATAGCCTTTGTGGAAAATGTGGATAAGTGGCTATTCCTCAATGTTTAGTCCTGAATGACAACGGTGAAACTTGTATACACAGGTGGGGATAAATGTGTGGATAACTCTTTGCCTTGTGAACAGGGCTTAGGGTTTCTACAGAATTAGAGTCAGTATTCACAGATTTGAGGATGAATATAGATTGTTATCAACAGCGAGTGTGAATAACTTATTTACTTCAGACCAGTCATGATGTCTGTGACCTGGTTGTAGATGTAGCGGCGCTCTTTCATTAGATCGCCAACCTTCTTGATCGCATACATGACTGTGGTGTGGTCTCTGTTACCAAATAGTGCACCAATCTTAGGCAAAGACATGGATGTCTTCTCCCGGCACAAATACATGGCAATCTGACGAGCAATAACAATGGCCTGAGATCTTGACTTACCAAAGAGCTCTTCCTGAGTCAGTTTGAAGTAATCAGCCACAGCTCGAACTATCTCCATGGGAGCGATGCTGTTTGAGTCTTCACCCAAAGGAACAACATCCTTCAAAACTGCCTGCACTAGGGGCATGTCGATTTGGGTTCTGTTTAGGGCAGCAAAAGCAGTTACGCGAATCAATGCACCTTCTAGCTCACGAATGTTTGATGAAATACGCGCTGCCATGTAGTCGAGAATCTCGTCGCTAACGCGGATTTTGTCGTTTTCAGCCTTTTTACGAAGGATCGCAATACGGGTTTCAAGCTCCGGAGCTTGAATGTCGGTCATTAGACCCCATTCGAAGCGGCTTCTCATACGCTCATCAAAACTGTTCAGAAGCTTAGGAGAGACGTCACTCGTGATAACAACTTGCTTACCTTGCTCGTGGAGGGCGTTGAAGGTAGCGAAGAATGATTCCTGGGTCTCTTTCTTACCCTGCAGGAACTGAATGTCATCAATCATAAGAACATCAACCTGGCGATACTTTGACTGGAAGTTGAAGCTTGTGTTGTTTTGGATGGCGTTAATGAAGTCATTAGTGAAAACTTCACTGGAAACGTATCTAACCCGCTTGGCTGGCCAGTACTGGTTTACATAATTACCGATGGCATGTAGCAAATGTGTTTTACCCAGACCTGAATTTCCATAGATAAACAGAGGGTTGTAGGCCTTAGCTGGGACTTCAGCTACTGCGAAAGCGGCAGCGTAAGCAAATCTGTTTGAGTTACCCTGAACAAAGCTGTCGAATGTGTATCTAGGGTTCAGCCTGGATGATCCGTCAGGGATTTGCCCGCTTTCGGTCGGGTTGTAGTTAGGTCGAGAGGCCGGTTCTGGTTCAACAACATCGATGTCCACCTGCTGCGTAGAGGTGAAAACCTCCGCCAATTCAGGGTTAACGACGATACCGATGTTGGTTGGAGGGGTTTCTAACCCAATTCTTTGAAGAGTTTCGAGAAGTGGCTGCTTGATCTTTTGCTCGATAATTCCTCGAGTCATTTCATTAGCTACCTGTAGATAGAGGGTTTCACCCAACAAACCTTGAATTGAGATCAGTTTAACGAAGCCAAGGTGCTGTTTACTCATGCGTTCGTCGTTGTGAAGCTGTGACACAACTTCAGCCCACTGGTCGGGGCTAATGCCTGCTGCTTCTGCCATTACAACTTCCAAAGTGCTAGTAAAATCAAGGGGTTCGGATAGTTTTCCACAATTGCTCCAGCAACAAAGCATAGTGCTTTTTGTTGTGGATAACTTCAAATTCAATAAATTTGACCTGTGGATAACTCCGTTAGAGTATTCAACTGCCAAACCAATTGAAATTGCAAATCGAAAAGACCATTTTTGACAAAATTTTTAATAATGTTACAAACCAGCTCAAACCTGGAGTTTCTCAAGCAAATATTATTTGCCAAAAAACTTGACCAGCCCCGCAATTTGCCGTAAGTTTAACAGGTTGCTCTGCTCGGGGTTCGCAGGTGACATCAAGATCAATAATTTTGACTTGAACCCAACAACAAAGTTTTGGAGTAATACCAAATGACTAAGCGTACTTTCCAGCCAAACAACCGTCGTCGCGCTAAGACCCACGGTTTCCGCCTGCGTATGAAGACTCGTGCCGGTCGCGCTATCCTTGCTGCTCGTCGCCGCAAGGGTCGTAGCGAGCTTTCGGCGTAAAGAACCTTGCTGGCTCGCGAGAACCGGCTAAGAACAGCCGAGGATTTTCGCTCGACCATGAAACATGGTCGTAAAGCAACCAACCAACACCTGGTGATCTATCTAAATAGAGTGGATAGCCCGCACCCTCCAAGATTTGGATTTGTGGTGGCCAAGACAGTTGGCTCAGCAGTGCAAAGAAACCTAGTGAAGCGCAGATCAAGAGCTGCTATCCGTGAACGTCTCTCGAGCTTCCAAACAGGAGATTCCTTGGTACTTAGAGCCCTACCTGGACTTCCAGGTTTATCTTGGAACGAGTTCCTAGAAGAACTTGACCAGAGCCTAGCCAAACTAGCTGTCTCAGAAATCCGTTAACAAGGTAAACAAATGAAGCTCATTGCCCTCAACCTCTGGCTTGTGCCTAGAAACTTGATGGTTGCTTTCATTGTTACCTGGAGGAAAATAATTTCTCCTCTTTATGGAAATGTGTGCATTTATCACCCATCCTGTTCTGCTTACGGTCTAGGCTCTATACAGCAGCATGGTTTGATCTACGGGTCGTTATTGACTACATGGAGAATACTTCGCTGCAACCCATTTGCTAAGGGTGGCATCGACGAAGTTAAGCCTGGCCCGAGTTGGCTGAGTTTGACAAAAATAGGTTTTGTATACGCCAAGCATGCTGATGTGCTGGCGGAAAAGGATAAATAATGGACATCATTTCAGCCATTCTCTGGCCATTCAAGTGGGTTATCGAACTACTACTAGTTAGCTTCCATACCCTACTAACTACCCTGGGTCTCCCTGAAGGATCAGGTGTTACCTGGGTTCTATCAATCGTGGGCTTGGTTCTAGTAGTTAGAGCAGCCCTGATTCCTCTGTTTATGAAGCAGATCAACTCACAGCGCTCAATGTATTTGCTGCAGCCAGACCTTCAGAAACTTCAGAAGAAGTACAAGGGTAAGTCTGACCGCGATTCACGCGAGCGCATGGCTAAAGAACAGATGGAGCTATACAAGAAGCACGGCTCAAGCCCGTTCTCATCATGTCTCCCGCTATTGGCTCAGATGCCAGTGTTCTTTTCTCTATTCACAACCCTCCAAGAAGCTCAAGGGTCTAAGCCAGGCGTTGGACTTCTAACCCAAGACCTTTCCGATTCATTTGCAAAGTCGAAGTTCCTAGGAGCTAGCCTTTCAGAGACGTTCTTGACTGCCAGCAGTATTTCAGTGAATATCATCGCCGGAGTCATGATTGTTCTTATGACTGGTTCACAGTTCATTACTCAACGCCAGATCATGGCTAAGAACCAGAACCCAGACATCCAAAACTCTCAGTTCGCACAGACTCAAAAGATCATGCTCTATGTATTCCCGGTGATTTTCCTGGTCTCAGGTATCTCATTCCCACTAGGTGTTCTGATCTACTGGCTAGTTTCTAACTTCTGGACCATGGGCCAGCAGTATTACGTGATTCGCCGCAGACCAACCCCTGGTTCTGTAGCGCACAACGAGCGTCAAGCTCGCCTAGAAAAGAAGGGCAAGCTTGGTCCAAAGGCCAGCGAAGAAACCCCTGAAATCGAAGCCCCTCAGCCAACCCAACGTGTCCAACCGGTATCAAAGACACGTGCCAAGAAGAAGCCGAAAGGTACAAAGTAAGACCAAATGTCAGACGAATTAGAGACCACAGAAGTAGTAGAAACCGAACTTGCAGAGCCAAAGAGCTCCGCTAAGGACCTTGAAGAAGAAGGCGAAGTTGCTGCTGACTACCTAGAAGAACTCCTAGACATCTTCGACCTAGACGGCGACATCAACATCGATGTCCGTCAAGGCAGAGCGTATTTGGAAGTAACAGCAGACCAGGAAAGCAACCTAAGACTCATCTCAGAGCCAGAGACTGTTGAGGCACTTCAGGAGCTAACCCGCATCGCAGTTCAGACCAAAACCCAGTCATTCAGCCGCTTGATTCTAGACATTGCCGGTTCACGCCAGGCTAAGGTCGACGCCCTTACCAAGGTTGTAAACAAAGTCATTGACAAGGTTAAAGACACCAACGCACCTGTTGCCATGAAGCCAATGTCGTCATACGAGCGCAAGATCGCCCACGACCTAATTGGCGAAGCAGGGCTGATTTCAGAGTCTGAAGGCGAAGGCAAAGAACGCCACATTGTGGCTAAACCTGCAGAATAGTTTCACGTGAAACATCAGGCCAGGAATTCGTTCCTGGCCTTTTGTTTCTCTAAGGATTGGAGCAATCATGGCAAATGAGCCAGAGTCAGGTGCACCAGTGACACCTGAGGTTGAACCTGCCTCTGCCGTTGCGGTATTTGGGGAAGGTATCGAGAAAGCTCGCAAATACGCCCAATTGTTGATCAGAGATGGCGACATGTTGGGCCTTATTGGACCTAGAGAACTACCAAAGCTTTGGTCCAGACACATCCTGAATTCAGCGGTAGTAGCCGAGCATGTGAAGCCGGGGCTGAAAGTTGCCGATGTGGGATCAGGAGCAGGGCTACCTGGGATACCAATGGCAATAGTGCAACCTCAGGCCGAATTCGTGCTCATTGAACCAATGGAGCGTCGCGCAACCTGGCTGGCAGAAGTCGCTATCCCAGAACTGGGGCTAACCAACGTGCAAGTTTTGAGAGGGCGTGCCGAGGAAGCTCCTTTGAGAAACTACGACATCGCAACAGCAAGAGCTGTCTCAGCTCTGCCAAAACTTTTGAAGATGCTAGTCCCCCTAATTGTTCCTGGAGGTCAAATTCTTGCGCTTAAGGGATCTAAAGCAGGCGAGGAGATCGAAGAATCTAAGCCGCTAGCCAAGCGCATGAAGATTGCCGATTTCGAAGTAATTTCTGCCGGTTCACAAGTTCTTGACGAACCAACTACGGTTGTTCGAGTTACGCTACTCTAGAGACCTAGACATGGAGATATTTTGTCCGACGAAGTAAAAGCCTCAGAATCACTTGCTGAGCAAAGTGCTACGACGCAGCCGTCTGTTGTCGCAGGTCTTGGTTACCCTAATGGGAGAGAAGAAACAAGCCCAGAACCTACTGGTTGGCAGGTAAATACTGTCGAAGTAACAACAATTGAGAAGCAGGTTTCACGTGAAACATCCCGATGATCTCGGTATCCCAGGCGGCTTTAAGGATGCACCTTTAGCCCAGGAGCTCAGCGACAGCACTCGAAGACTGGCTAACGTAAACTCTGCTGTAATCCCCCACCCTCAAAAGACCCGAATCTTTGCCGTATCAAATCAAAAAGGTGGAGTAGGAAAGACCACAACAGCCGTAAATATCGCTGTTGGTCTAGCTAACAAAGGCATGCAAGTACTTGTTATCGATCTTGACCCACAGGGTAACGCTTCAACCGCGCTTGGCATCGAGCACCGCGTAGGCACCCCTTCAACATTCGATGTACTGGTAAACGACAAGAGCATCGCTGATGTAGCTCAACTCAGCCCTGAATCTCCAGGAGTTAGATGCGTACCAGCCACGATCGATCTTGCCGTCGCTGAACTAAAGCTTTATTCAGTACTTTCAAGAGAACACAGGCTCAAGAACGCTATTCAGCGCTATCTAGAAACCCTAGATACCCCTCTGGACTACGTTTTCATTGACTGTCCCCCTAGCCTTGGCCTATTGACCATCAACGCCTTCACTGCTGCGACTGAGGTTCTTATTCCAATCCAGTGTGAGTACTACGCTCTTGAGGGACTCAGCCAGCTGAAGCTGACAATCGATGACATCAGAGTGCAACTAAACCCCACACTTGAACTCGCAACCATCATCTTGACCATGTATGACGCCAGAACCAAGCTAAACGCAGCTGTTGTCGAGGATGTTAAGTCTCACTTCCCTAACCAAACCCTTGAAACTTTGATTCCGCGCCAGATCGGCGTTGCAGAGGCACCAGGTTACGGGCAAACAGTGATTAACTATGACCGCAGCGCAACCGGTGCGATTGCATACATGGAAGCTGCTATTGAATTGGCTAACAGAGGAGCACGTAATGGCTGAGAAAAAAGGTGGATTGGGCAGAGGCATCGGAGCATTGATTCCTGAGGCCACTTCTCAGGATCGCATGGAGAGACCAGCTGACGGTAACCCAATCAGCGTATTTTTCGGAGGCTCTTCAAACGCACCTGCTGACTTGCTTCCTGTTCCTGGAGCAACTTTTGGTTTCCTCAACATCGACGACATCACACCAAACGCCAAGCAACCTAGAAGCAACTTCGATCCTGACGATTTCGCTGAATTAGTTGGTAGCATCAAGGAATTCGGCGTACTTCAGCCAATCTCGGTTCGTTCACTTGGTAAACAGAATGGTGTAGACAAGTACGAACTAATCATGGGCGAGCGACGTCTACGCGCATCAAAGGCTGCTGGACTTGCCCAGATCCCAGCTGTTATACGTGAAACCGGCGACGAAAACATGCTTCGCGACGCTTTGCTTGAGAACCTCCACCGCAGCGACCTAAACGCTATTGAAGAAGCTAGCGCTTACCAACAACTTCTTGAGGAATATGGCTGCACCCAGGAGCAATTGGCAGAAAAACTTTCAAGATCTAGACCACAAATCACTAACACTTTGAGACTTTTGAAGCTCCCAACAGCACTGCAGAGCAAAGTTGCAGCTGGAGTTCTAAGTGCAGGTCACGCTAGAGCTATTTTGTCTTTTGAAAACGAAACTCAGATGACTGAGTTGGCTGACAAGGTCATCAACCTAGGGCTCTCTGTTAGAGCAACCGAAGAATTAGCTAAAACTCCAACCAGAAAGGGCAAAGTTAAGGTTGGCGGTAAGCAACAAGCCCTCAAGACACTGGCTGATTCGATTGGTGATCGACTAAATACTTCAGTTCGAATCAAGTTGGGGCTCAAGAAGGGCACAATCGAAATTGATTTCGCCAGCGTTGATGATCTGAACCGAATTCTTGACGAACTAGGCCACAAAGACAAGTATTAGTGGCTGTGGATAGTTATCCACAAGTTATACACAAGCTTTGCACAAGGTTTTCCACAGGTTTCTAACCGTTAACTGTGGATAACTCCTCATGGATTGTCTCAGCCAAGCGCTCTACCCCAACCCGAATATTTTCTGGAGTTGGGTATGAGTACGAAATTCTTAAGTATTCTTGACCTGTTCCGTTTCCATAGAACGCAGTTCCGGGCGTGTAAGCGACGAGATTCTCAACAGCTCGAGGCAACATGGTCTTCGAATTGATCCCCTCAGGCAGATCAACCCACAGGTAGAAACCTCCACCAGGGTTGGTTGTGGTCAAATCAGGCAAGAATTCCTTCATCGCAGCTTGAGCTGCGTCTCTTCTTTGCTTGTATTCCCCGCGGAATACCTCAATCTGAGCTTTCCAGTCGTTGTTGCTCAGGTATTCACTGATCATCATCTGGCTGAAAGCACTAGGGCAGAGAACTGCTGACTCATTTGCAAGCACAAGTTTCTCTCTGATGCTTGGTGGCGCTAATACGTAACCAACTCTGAATCCTGGAACAAGAATCTTTGAGAAGCTACCTAGATAGATCACGCCATCTTCATCTAGAGAACGAAGAGCATCAGGTGCTCGGTCTTCGAAATACAGCAGTCCATACACGTTGTCTTCAAGGACAAGGATGTGATGCTTTCGGCAAATCTCAAGAACCTTAGCTCTTCTGTTTGCACTCAGTGTTACACCACTTGGGTTAGCAAAGTTAGGAACTAAGTATAAGAACTTGATCTTCTTACCTGCTGCTTGAACTCTTTCGATTGTGCTGGTCAATGCTTCAGGTGAAATACCTTCGAGGTCTGTGTATACGTGTTCGATGTGAGCCTGTCTTGCTCTAAATACTCCAAGGGCACCGACATAGCTTGGTCCTTCAGCAAGAACAACGTCACCTGGATCTAGAAAGAGTGATGAGACTAGGTCAAGACCGTGCTGAGAACCAGTGGTAATCACGATGTCGTCGACGTTGCTCTTGATTCCTTCAAGCCCCATGATCTCTCGGATGTGTTCACGAAGGATTGGGTCACCCTGTCCACCTGAATACTGCAGTGCAAGGTTTGATCGATCAGCCATCAACGTGTTGAAGCTTTCAATCATTCGCTCTTTAGGAAGTGCTGGAACAAATGGCATACCACCGGCAAGGGAAACGACTTCAGGACGTGAAACAACTGCAAACAACGCTCGCACTTCAGAGGCTGATAGGCCATTGGCACGTGAAGCGTAGTTGTCAGACCACAGATCTTTTGTCATGTCGGTTCCTTAGTGTTCATGTTAAAGAAAACGGCTATAGGGCGTAGGCCCCATAGCCGTTTTGCTTAGAACTAATTTAGTTGATGAACTCGCTCAAATCAGCCATAAGCTGTGGCTTTGGCTTCGCGCCAACAATTGACTTCACTACTTCTCCACCCTGGAACACCTGAAGTGCAGGGATTGAGGTGATGCCATACTGCTGAGCTAGTGCAGGCTCTTCGTCAACGTTTACCTTGACGATGGTTAGCTTCTCGCCGTGTTCTGATGAAATCTCATCGAGGATAGGGGAGACCATGCGGCATGGACCACACCACTCTGCCCAGAAATCTACTAATACTGGCTTGCCTGAAGACAGGACATCGGCCTGGAATGTTGCTGTGGTTACGCTCTTTGCTGACATGGTTGCTCCTTGTTTAGTAACTCTATTTTACGTCGGCTAGATAGTGTTCAGCGTCCAAAGCTGCGACACAACCAGAACCTGCTGCTGTGATTGCCTGACGGTATGTTGGGTCGATAACATCACCACAGGCGAAGACACCAGGCAAGGAAGTTTTTGAAGATCTTCCTTCAACCTTGATGAATTTCTCAGCTGTTAGTTCTACCTGGTTTTCAACCAACCAAACGCGAGGATCATTTCCAACTGCGATGAATAGACCGTCTAGGTCAAGCTGCTTAGTTGAGCCATCAACAGTGTTTCTCGTGATGATTCCAGAAAGCTTTCCTTCACCTAGAAGTTCAGCAACTTCGGTGTTCCAAACAACTTCAATCTTTGGATTAGCAAGAGCTCTCTCCTGCATGATCTTTGATGCCTTGAAGGTGTCTCTTCTGTGGATCAGATAAACCTTTGAAGCAAAGCGGGTTAGGAAGTTAGCTTCCTCCATTGCAGAATCTCCACCACCGATAACAGCGATGGTCTTCTCTCTAAAGAAGAATCCATCACAGGTAGCGCACCATGAAACTCCGTGACCGCTAAGTTCCTTTTCCTTTGGAAGACCTAGTTCACGATAAGCAGCACCAGTTGCCAAGATCACTGTCTTAGCTTCGAAGGTTTGACCGCCACCAGTCTTTACGATCTTGATGGCGCCGGTTAGGTCAACTTCAATAACGTCATCTAGTAGAACTTCTGTGCCGAAGCGTTCAGCCTGTGCTCTGAAGGCATCCATTAGTTCTGGACCTTGAAGACCGGTTGGGAAACCAGGGTAGTTCTCGACTTCGGTGGTCTTCATTAGCTCACCACCTGCTTCAACAGATGAAGCGATAAGCAACGGGTTAAGACCTGCTCGTGCTGTGTATATGCCAGCGGTGTATCCAGCTGGACCTGAGCCGATGATGATTACTTCGCGCAAAATATGACTCCAAAAGTAGGGAACTAGTCGAGGTGACTAGGGCAAGTTTATCTTTACTACTTATCGTTTGAGCAGAGCCCGAATTGGTTTTATTAGTGTGTCAATTTCTTCTGACTTCAGGACCTTCAAAATCACTAGATAAGAGATTGTCATTACCCCACCGATGAGCAAACAGGTAAGTCCTGCAGCCAAAACATTTAGTACCGGGAATGCACCTGGGTGAGCACCACCAAGAGCTTGAAGAATTGCAAAACCTAGCAATCCTGAAATCACACCCGCGATTACAAACTTCAGTGTTGCCATGCTCAGATGAGAGTGTCCTAGAGACCCGAACTTTCTCTTGAACATGAAGAAAGCGAGCACAGCCTGAATACAAATACCACCACTTGTTACAAGTGCTAGACCAACTACTAACCAGACTGGTTCAACATACATTGCAACAATCAGTGAACCTGTAACGGTGAAGAATGTTTGGACAGCTGTAAAGATGAAAGGAGTTCGGGTGTCTTCAAGTGAATAAAAAGCTCGTTGAATCATGAAGACATAACTGAATGGAAGTAATCCAACCACCATGGCGATAACAACATTTCCCAAAGCAATTGCGCTTGGTATCTCACCGACGAAAACTCTAGAGATTGGATATGCGAGAACTATCAAACCTGTTGTTGCTAACACACTGATCATCGCAATAGTTCTTAGACCATCAGCAAGGTCTGTCTTTAGTTCATCAAACTTCTTCTCAACTGCGTGAGTGGACATTCTGGTGAAGTATGCAGTTGCAATAGAAACTGTTGCCACCGAATGAGGCAACATAAATATCAACCAGGCAATACCCATAGCCGCAACAGATGCGATAGCAACGTATTGACCGTTGATCATTTCACGTCCACCAACAGCTGTTGATGCAACCGAGGTTTGAACGATTCCACCTATTTGTGTAATTAGGAGCATCCCTAAAGTCCAGGAAGCTGTTCGCATTGCCGGAGCAAGACCAACACCCTTCCAACCAAAGTTCAGGTTAAAGGTGAGACCCATCTTCTTCCAGAACAGGAAGAGAATGAGTGCTTGAGAAGCAACACCAAATGTTGCTGTTCCAGCTAGCAGAGAAATCTGCGCCTGGGTCCAATCTTCAACAGACTGTTTACCGGTTGGGTCTAAACCGAACTGCCAAATGAAAGCACCCATACCTGCGATAGCAACGATGTTGTTTAGTACCGGTGCCCACATAAACGGGCCAAACCTGCTTCTAGCATTTAGCACTTCACCCAAGAGTGTGTATAGACCGTAGAAGAAGAGCTGCGGCAGACACCAGTACGCAAAGGCTGTAGCTAGAGCCATTTGGGACTGCGACCAACCATCGGTGTATAGAGCAACGAGTAGTGGAGCAGCCAGGGTAGTCAGTACTGTGATAGCTCCGAACACAGTGATTGCAAGGGTTAGCAAGCGATCGATGTATGCCTTACCACCATCAGCATGCAGTCGTGCTCTAACTATTTGTGGAACTAGAACTGCGTTTAGGACACCACCGACGATGATTGCGTAGACGTTGTTAGGTAGTTGGTTAGCAACACCAAATGCGTCAGCAGCGTTGGTGGTAACACCGATGGTGGCAGCAAGCATGATTGCTCTAATGATTCCCAGTACTCGAGAGAATACGGTTCCACTTGCCATGATCAACGAAGAACGAACTACACTCATGCGCTCACTCTTCTACGCATACGAATAATTCCAAGAGCTAAAAGAATTGCAATTAGTCCAGCAAAACCAAATAGTAGATATAGTTCGATATCTGGATTAGCAGTCAACTTGATTTCAGTTGTTTGACCTAAACGAAGATCAGTGAAAGTTGTGACCCAAACTTTGACAGTGAAAGAACCCGCAGAGATGGCAGTGATTGGAACGAGAGCATCTTTTCTTGAGTTGGCTGGGATTGTTACTGAAACATACTCTTGAACATTTAGTGCAGGGTTGGTTGTCTTTGCGTGCACTCTAACTTTGATTGGTCTGTCGTAATTGTTCTGAACAGAAATAGGAACTTTGGATTCACGAGAAACCATATTGATATCTGACCCAGGCACAATGTATACCTGCGCTGGTGGGAGAGCAGCATTAGCCTGCGGTGTGAGAGTCAGAAATGACAAACACAGAGCAGTAAGCAAGATCAACTTACGTTTCATTGACGAGCGACCCACTCTTGAACAATTAGGGCTAGACGACGCTCGTTCTCGTGAGTTAGTTCATCTGAAATCAGATCAACATTGATCCAGCGGATATCAACTGCTTCTCTATCTGGATCATTTTCAATAGTTAGTTCACCACCGGTTTGCTTCATCAAGAAGTGGTGAACAGTTTTACTAATCACAGCTGTTGGAGTTGAGAACTCATATTTGATTGAACCCAGTGGCTCAATAATTTCAGCTTCTAAACCGGTTTCTTCAAGAACTTCTCTAAGCGCTGCAGCTTCAATAGTCTCAGTGCCTTCAAGGTGACCCTTAGGGATGCACCAGTCAATCCGACCACCACGATTACGGCGGCCGATGACAGCTATGCGCGAAGACCCATCACCAGCTAAGACAAATCCCCCGGCTGAAGTCTCCTCGACGCGAGGTTTCGCTCGAGAGTTCATGCTTCAAGCCTAACCCCGTGAGGTAATTCATCGGTGTATGAGGGATATCACGGGCATACTTAAATCAATGCCAACAGTTCAAGAGGCTCTAGCCAATCTCCAGCGGACCACCGAGAGTCCGTTACTTGTTAAACTCGGCACACTGTTCACAGCTGCCGGTTATGAACTATCCCTAGTTGGTGGACCAGTTAGAGATGCTTTCCTAGGCAGAGAAACCAATGACCTAGATTTCACTACTTCGGCAACGCCTGATGAGATCCTCGCTGTCCTCAAGGGCCATGTTGATGCTCATTGGGATATCGGCAGGGATTTCGGCACCATCGGTGCTCGTATCGGCGATACCGCTGTCGAAATCACAACTTATCGAGCCGATCAGTATGACGCTGACTCTAGAAAACCTCACGTTGCCTTCGGTAAAGACCTCAACGATGACCTATTTAGAAGAGATTTCACCGTTAATGCCATGGCTCTCAGGCTTCCTGAGGGGGTCTTCGTCGACCCATTCAACGGATTACAAGACCTAGTCGATGGCATCATCAGAACCCCTGGTAAACCTGAGGATAGCTTCAGTGATGACCCGCTAAGAATGATGAGAGCGGCTAGATTCGCCTCTCAACTGGGTTTCCTCATTCAAGATGAGACCTTTAGTGCCATGAAGGCCATGGCTGATCGCATCCAGATCATCTCTGCAGAGCGTATCCAGGTGGAACTTTCTAAGTTATTGCTGGGCGCTAACCCTAGAGAAGGCCTAGAAGCCCTAGTTGATTCAGGATTAGCAGAACTTGTAATTCCTGAATTACCTGCCCTAAAGCTTGAGATTGATGAGCACCACCATCACAAGGATGTTTATCAGCACACTTTGACTGTTGTTGAGCAGGCGATTGACTATGAGAAGGACTATCAGCTTCACAACGACCTAGTTCTTCGTTTAGCGGCACTGTTTCACGATATTGGTAAGCCTTCAACCAGAAAACTTGAATCTGGTGGAGGAGTCACCTTCTATCACCACGATGTTGTTGGGGCAAAGCTTGCTACCAAGCGTCTAAGAGAGCTGAAATTCGATAATGACACCATCAAGGCTGTCTCTAGGCTTATCGAATTGCACCTGAGGTTCTTCGGTTACAGCGATCAGCCTTGGTCTGATTCAGCAATTAGGAGATACGTCAGGGATGCTGACGATCAACTATTTAGATTGCACGCACTAACTAGAGCCGATGTGACTACCCGTAATCAGAGAAAGGCAGATCGTCTATCTCACGCTTATGACGATCTAGAAGAGCGCATTGCCAAATTGCAAGAAGAGGAAGAACTCAATGCAATTAGGCCTGATCTCTCTGGCGAACAGATCATGGAACTACTAAATATCACTCCAGGACCTGATGTTGGAGCTGCCTATCGGTTCCTCATGGAACTTCGTTTAGATGAAGGTCCACTTGGTGAAGATATTGCTAAATCTCGCTTGCTTGCCTGGTGGCAATCAAGGTAGAGTAGTGAAGTTGCCCTGAAGAGACCCTGTGCTCTTTTGTTGGGTGACAACTGCATATACCCTCCTGCCACGGAAACGCCGTGGCCGTTCTAGTCCAAAGGAGGTGGGTTAGTCATGCATAAATACGAAGTCATGGTCATTCTTGACTCAGACATCGATGAGCGTACCGTTGGTGCCAGCTTAGACAAATTCCTCAACGTAGTTCGTAACGGTGGAGGCACCGTTGACAGCGTTGACATTTGGGGCCGTCGCCGTTTCGCTTACGAAATCAACAAGAAAACCGAAGGCATCTACGCCGTCCTATACCTGACCTGTCAGCCTGCTGAAGTTCTTGAGTTGGACCGTCAGTTGAAGCTCTCTGAAGCAGTTGTTCGCACCAAGGTGCTACGCGCTGAAGATGCAGTATTCAAGATCAATGCTGTAGTGGTTCCTGAAGTTAGCGCTGCTGAAAAGGCTGCTGACGAGAAGCCAGCTAGAGCTAAGAAGCCTGCCGCTAAGTCAGCTGAGTAATACTCATGGCTGGAGAACTTACTATCACTGTTGTTGGCAACCTAGCCAACGATCCAGAATTGCGTAACACCAATAGCGGTATTGCATTTGTTGGTCTAAACGTGGCTTCAACCCCACGTACCTACAACCGCAACACCAATACTTGGGAAGACGGCGAGACTGTTTGGGTGAGATGTACCGCTTGGCGCGACGTTGCCGATAACGTAGCTCGTTCACTTACTAAGGGAACCAGAGTTATCGTCACAGGTCGCCTAAAGCCTGCTTCTGCCTACCAGGCAAACACCGGAGAAGCACGTGCTTCTATCGAAATGGAGATCGAGGAAATCGGTCCTTCACTTCGCTACGCAACCGCAACCGTAACCCGCAAGGCTCGTGAAGCCGGTGCAGTTGACTCAAACGCCTGGGGTAACTCTCCAGCCGCACAGGTCACACCACCAGCAAACGATGCTTGGGCCAACCCAGGAGTTGATGGTGGCTTTGCCGCTGGCGACTCAACACCTTTCTAAGAATTCATAGGAGATACAAATGGCAGCAAAAGTAAACAGCGACCGCGTCAAGAAGGGCAGTCGCAACGCCAAGAACCTAAAGCTTGCACCAGTCAAGCCAATCAAGGTCGGCGTAATTGATTACAAGGACATCGCAACTCTTCGTAAGTTCGTGTCTGACCGTGGCAAGATCCGTTCTCGCCGCATCACCGGAGTTTCAGTTCAGGAACAACGTCTAATTGCCCGTGCAGTAAAGAACGCTCGTGAGGTTGCACTTATGCCTTACGCTGGCGCTGGCAGATAAGTAGGGATGACTAATGTCTAAAGTAATTTTGACCAACGAGGTATCGGGCCTTGGCTCAGCCGGTGACGTTGTTGAAGTAAAGAACGGTTACGCACGTAACTACCTGCTACCTAGAGGCTTTGCAGTCATCTGGACCAAGGGTGGTGAGAAGCAGGTTGCATCAATCAAGGCAGCTCGCGACGCACGTGCTCTAGCAACCGTTGAAGAGGCTCAGGCTTTCAAGGATAGCCTTCAGGCTAACCCGATCAAGCTGGTTGTAAAGGCTGGAGTTGGTGGCCGTTTGTTCGGTGCAGTCAAGAACGGTGACGTTGCAGCAGCAGTTGCAGCAGCTGGTCTAGGCGAGATCGACAAGCGTAAGGTCGCTTTCTTCGCTCCAATCCGCACAACAGGTACATACGAGGCAACTGTAAAGCTGCACTCAGACCTAACTGCAACCCTGAAACTACAGGTTGTAGCTAAGAAGTAACTAGTTCTAAACGATAGTGGCAGGCCCAAAAGCCTGCCACTATTGCTTTAACCAGGCTCGACACGCTCAATCTGTGGATAACTCTGTGGAGAAGTCCTGAAATTTGTAGCAATTTCAAACATCTTTCAAAACCTTAATGCACAGGTTTAACCTTTCGTTAACGTTCAATAAAAATCGCTACAGGCCAATAAAGACGGGGAATTTCAGAAGTTATCCACAGTTTCTCCACTGCTTATCCACAATTTGTCCACAGTTGGGTCGGCGTGTTCCCCAGTTTATCCACAGGTTAAATCACAGCCCTTATTGCACTCACAATGTCTATGGTGGATGCTACACATAAGTTCTAAAAGAAATTTGCTTTAAAAGAAAGAAAAAGATGTCCATTGCACCAGTAGCCAAGGCCTTCAGATCTGAAGATCGCCTACTTCCTCACGACCTAAATGCTGAGCAAAGCACCCTAGGTGGAATGCTGCTGTCTGCAGACGTTGTGCACTCAATTCTTTCTGAAGGAAAGCTAAAGCCTAGAGACTTCTACGCACCTAAGCACGAACTTATTTACAGTGCCATTGCCGCTCTTGCAAACCACGGTGAACCAACAGACGTTATTACTGTCAACGCTGAATTATCAAAGATGGGCAAGCTCGCAACTATCGGTGGAGCTGAATATCTTCACGAACTAACATCGATTGTTCCAACTGCAGCAAGCGCAAAGTTCTATGCAGACATTGTTAGAGATAAAGCAGTATTGCGAAGACTCATTGAAGTTGGAACAAGAATTGCACAGCGTGGATATGACGCTGAAGGTGAAGTTGAAGAACTAGTCAACGTTGCACAAAACGAGATATACACAGTTGCAGATGAATCAACCGGTGCTGACTGGACTCGACTTAGTAAAGCTCTTCAAGATGCTGCAGATGAAATCGAATTGGTTCAGAAGAACGATGGTCTATCTGGAGTTCCAACTGGCTTCACGCAACTGGACAAAGACACCAACGGATTGCACCCAGGTCAGCTGGTTATTATTGCTGCACGTCCAGGTTTAGGTAAGTCAACACTTGCTCTAGACATTGCTAGAGAAGCAGCAATTAATAAGAAACTTGCAACTGCTGTTTTCTCCCTGGAAATGAGTACCACAGAAATTGCGATGCGCTTGCTTTCTGCTGAAACAGGAATTCTTTTGCAGAGCATGCGTAAGGGTGGAATCACTGACAACGAGTGGGCAATCATGGCCGAGCGTCGTAGCAACATCGGTGCTGCACCGCTAGTGATTGATGACAGCCCTAACCTAAACATCGTTGAGATCAGAGCTAAGTGTCGTCGAATGCTCAAAGAGTTTGATTTGAAGTTAGTTGTAATCGACTACATCCAGTTGATGACTTCAGGTAAGAAAGTTGAAAACCGCCAGCAAGAAGTTTCTGAGTTCTCAAGATCTCTAAAGCTACTTGCTAAGGAACTTAAGGTTCCGGTTGTTGCACTTTCACAGTTGAACCGTAAATCAGAAGATGGAACAAACAAGAAGCCAGAGTTATCTCAGCTTCGTGAATCTGGATCTCTGGAGCAAGACGCTGACGTTGTAATTTTGATTCACCGTGACCTAAGTTCAGAAACTCCACGACCAGGTGAGGCAGAATTGATTCTGGCGAAGCAGAGAAACGGACCTACCGGTACTTCAACAGTATTGTTCCAAGGACAGTACTCACGCTTTGTAAATCCTAAGGAGTAGTAAATGAAGCTAGCGAACTTTCTTCGAGCAATTGTGTTCGCGGTCGCTGCAGCATTTCTAATCTTCAATCAAGATCACACGGTTACAACCGGCACACAGGTGCTGCAATTTGCTGCGACAGGTCTCGCATTTGGGGGACTGGTCCTGTTCAAACTTGACAAGTCCGAAGACAAAAAACTTTCTATTGTTTATCCCAGCGCAATCGCAACACTAGTTGTCTTTCTCACAATAATTTTCACCCAACAACTGAGGAAGCATATCTAGCGGTCTTCACAGGGTTGCTTGCAATCTTCTCCGGCATGACAGCTGTTACAGAATTCTTCGCATCGAGAGCATCAGAGTCAGTGGACAAAATGGAGTTGAGAATCAGTGCTGGTATCGGTGCGCTATTTTGTTTGATCTTCTGGTTTGCACCATTGAACGGATTAAATGCTGTTGGCTTCTTCAGCGCATACATGGCAATCATTGCCGTTCAACGAGGAGTTTGGTTAGCGACACCTAAGACAAAGGAACAAAATGGCAAGTAAGAAATCTGCGACGTCACTGCGGTCGATTCTTGTAATTTCATTCTTTAGCTCGGTCTTTGTTGGCCTGATTCTCTTGGGAGCTGTAGATGAGGTCAACACCATTTTTGCCTTTGCCATTGGGACTTTTGTATCAGTGGCTCTTGGGTTTGTGCTTTTGAATTGGGCGGCTAAGCCAGATGAGAACGTTGAGCCAGGTAAGCCAAGACTCAAATAATCTAGTTAAAGATGAAGTCCCGTTGAGCTAGTCAAAGGGACTTCTTCTTTTTAGTTTTTACTTACGTCCTCTTACTACCAGCCAAGTTCCTGAAGCTGTCATAAATAGAGCCATAATCGCAAGCGCATAGATTCCTGTGCCGCCACCTGTCTCCGGCAGCACTGGTTCTATTGGGTCTGGCACATCCGGGAGCGTCTCTCTAGCTACGCTGGCGGTACATACAGTGCTTGTGTTAGTACCGGTCAGCTCTACCTCAGCCTCGCCAGCGGCGACCGCTTGTCCGTTAGAGGTGGTTGAAACAGCTGAAACCTGGATCAAACCATCTGGGACACTCAAATCACCAGGTTGGAGCGTTAGATCAGGACAGTTGGCCGAGGCAGTTAGGTTGAAACAGAGTTGCGGTGAACCAGACTCAAACCTCACTGAAGCCGTTAGACGAGCAAGTAAAGCTTGGTCGATTTCACCTGCAGTTACCTGAAGAGATGGCTTTGTTCCAGACACAGCAACACTTAGAGATTGCATGTTAATTACACCACTCGCATTCGGAGTTACATCTACCCACCCAGTGATCGGGTTTCCGTTCGTATCAAGGATTGTGACTTTCAATTGACTAGCTGAAATACCTTCAGGGATGTTGAAATCAATACTTCCCCAATTAAGTAGTCGGTTGCTGTCGTCACAGGTTAGGCGAGGAGCAATCGCTGAGTATGGCATCTCGACCAATGGAACTTCCTGAGCACAACCTAGAAGACCAGTCTTGCCATTGAAGGTGTTGATCTGACCTGAGTTTCCATTAGTCCAAAGACAGTTAGGAACGGATGGGTCAGGGAGGATTGCATAAATTTCATTTCCAACATTTGTACCAGCAAACCCAGCACATGCTGCTCCAGTTGTGTAGTTGAAGCAGAAGACATCTGTGGTAGCTGAACCCGAAGGGCCGTCGTTTAGGTAGATACGGTTATTCTGTTCACCCCACTGACCAGCGTTGTATGTGTTCCAATCTGGAAGTGGGTTATCTGACATCCAAGTAGATAGAGCTGTTGGAATTACATCTACCAGCGCACCGGATCCATTTATACACTGCTTGGTGTCGTACAAACACATACCTAAAAGTGCTCCCGCAGCGTTTCTAACTGGGAATAGAGGGTATTGCCTTGCATTCACATCAAAGTCAATTGCATTACCACATAGCGCATTTGTTGCTGGGTTGTAGCATCCCATCTTGCCTAGTGTTGTCCAATAAACCTTATTGTCACCAGCGCTGGATGCTCGTCCGTGCATAGTGTAATTCCCGCTAGGGCCTGTAGATGGCAGTTGGAAACCATTGTTTGGACAAGCTGCAGCAGTTGCAATGTCGAAACACAATAGGGTCCACGAAAACTCATTCACAACATAAACCTTGTTGCCGATTCTTGTTGATGTGCTGAGAGCTTGTTGATCGTATACCGGGCCTAGTGCAACGAATGGAGTCTCACAAAGAACCGGAGATGATCCACTGTAATCAACGCAGGCAAAACCACCTTGACCATCACTGGCGTTTGTTACAACAGCCCAAAGCTGTCTCTTGGTTCCATCCCAGAATGACTGAGATGCGTTACCTGTTTGGTATCCCTGGAACGTTGACACTCCACCAAAGCAAGCGTCACCAGTTGCTTTTACGTGACAGTCAATTCTTAGTGCACCATCGTGGTGGAAAATGTTGAACACGTAATCTCCACCGAAGGTCAGATCGTAACCATCTCCACCAGAAGAGCCTTGAAAGTTTTGAGTTGTAACAACTACTCTGCTATCAGCAACGGTAACGAATGTGTTGCCACCAGTTGAAGTTAGATCACCAACAGCGCGGATACCTTGCACAGTGCTTAGATCGCCAGGAGCAGTGGAACCCCAAGTAGTGTCACCAGTCTGATACTGAAGTGCCCAACCTTCAGGCGCAACGATTGACGAAGGGTCAGTTAGGTGTAGAGACTCTTTTGACCAAACTGCGGTAAGAGACTGGCTCAGCTGTCCAGAGACATCAATCGGAGTTGTGTTAACCACATTGATGACATCCCCTGACTGTATGGCGGTAGCCGCAGTACCGCTCTTGGTAACGGTGATAGTGGTGTCAGCTGCAAAGGCTGCTGTTGGTAATCCCACAATTGCAATAGCTAGTGCCGCTGCGAATATGCTCTTCACTTTAGACATCTAAAAACTTTCCGTTGGCCTTGTATTCGTGTTGAGATGAACCTACCAAAGGAAGAACTTATTCATCTAACAAACTTGTAAAAAGAAACTATTTTGTGCTTATTAGTTCTACCAGTGCAGCGGCAAGCCCTGTATAGGTTCCAGGCTTTAGAAGCGCCAATCTTTCTTTAGCTTCGTCGCTGATGTCCAATCCATTGACGAAAGAAATCAGGTCCTCATTACCGATTCTCTTACCTCGAGTAAGGTCTTTGAGTAGTTGGTACGGATCACTTATGTTACTTCTCCCCGCTGCTACCTCAGCGCGAATCACTGTCTGGATGGCTTCGGCTAGAACTTCCCAATTCTCTGATAGGTCAGCTTCTAAAACTGGGTAGGACAGCTCGATCTCCGAAAGGCCACGAGTGGCATTATCTAGAGCAAGCATTGAGTGTCCCAAACCCAAACCAATATTTCTTTGGGAACTTGAGTCAGTTAGGTCTCGTTGCAATCTAGAGGTCACAAGGGTTGAGCTCAATGAATCCAAGATAGCGTTTGATAGCTCTAGGTTAGATTCTGCGTTCTCAAAACGTATCGGGTTCACTTTGTGAGGCATGGTTGATGAACCGGTGGCACCAACAACAGGAATCTGCTTGAAGTAGTTCATCGAGATGTATGTCCAGATGTCAGTGCATAGATTGTGAAGAATTCTGTTGAACAAAGTAATTGCTGAATAGAGTTCCGCTTGCCAGTCGTGAGATTCAATCTGTGTAGTTAGTGGATTGAACTTTAAACCAAGACTTTCAACAAATGTTTGTGACTCTTTAGCCCAATCCACACTTGGTGCAGCAACTAGGTGAGCTGACCAGGTTCCGGTTGCACCTGAGAATTTACCAAGGTATTCGCTGTTTCTAACTCGAGTGAGTTGACGCTCTAGTCGGTGAACAAAAACTGCCAACTCTTTACCCATAGTCGTTGGGGTTGCTGGTTGTCCATGAGTTCTAGCGAGCATCGCTGCATCTTTGTATTCAATGGCGAGTGCTCTAAGTTTTTCAACCAGCGCTTCTGCTTTTGGTAACCAAACGTTTGTCACTGCATCTCTAATAGTGATTGCGTAGGAGAGGTTATTAATATCTTCAGAGGTGCAGGCAAAGTGGGTAAGTTCTAGCAGGTCTGTGCGCAGCAATCGAGTAAGTCTTTCACGAATGAAATACTCAACAGCTTTCACATCGTGTCTAGTTGTTGCCTCGGTTGCCGCTAGTTCTGCGATGTCATCAGTATTGAAGTTCACAACTATGTCTCTGAGTTGTTTAGTTAGAACACTGTCTATCTCCGCGCCGGTTTGAAGAAGATCTCTTTTAGCGAGGAAAATAACCCACTCGATCTCAACCAGCACTCTAGCTTTATTTAGCCCAGCTTCACTGAGGTGATCGCCCAGTTCGGCGACTACAGGTTGGTAACGACCGTCAAGGGGGCTAAGAGGTTGATTTCCAAGATTACTCACATATCTATATTGCCCTGCTTTTTGCACAGAATCGAACACAACTGAACTCCGAGTCACTGAGTTGAGCAAATCTTTCCTCATGAACATTTTCAATAACCACTTAGCGATTACCGTTGCACTACTTCAACATGCACAGCCAAGCCCTGCACTTTGGCGAGGACCTGCTGCAGATACCTGCCGACAAGAAATGCAAAAACTCTCACACCAACTCAAGTCATTGATGTGGCAGATGCAGTTGTTGGGATTGATCCCATGAGCTCATCATTCGTCAAGCCAGTTCCAATCACGCCGGTTCCAGTGAACTTCGTGGCAACCCACGAAGAGTTGATTCGAAGTGCAAGAGATATGTGGGCGGTGGCAGTAAGTCTGCTAACTGAGTTAACGCCTACAAAATTTGCGACCGCACCTTGGGCAGCAGCACTTTTCACCATAGAACTCCCCTTCATAATGGCCAAACTCTGGCACTTACAGCAGGGGCTGATCACCTCAGCTCACAGTTATCTAGAGAGTGAAGCCATGCTGATAACCATTCTCGAGACCATTGACGTCCCGAAGCTCTTCCAAGAGCTCAGTTCCTGGGCAATTGAGCTTGGCCCCCTACAGAATCTGCCCTTTGGGATTAGCCAGCACGTTCCCCCGGTCCAGATGCTCGCTCCAGAGAGCGTAGACATAGTGAAGAACCGCTTCACGGAGACCACCTGGTCTGGTCAGCCTCTAATTAGGCACGAGGAATACCCACTAGCCACAGGCAATAGCTCGCACTGGTTCTACTTACCAAAAACTGAGGGCTGGGGAGTCTTTGATTCTGGGGAAAAACCTGCCCAATTAGCCGAATTACAAGAATCTCTGCAGATCACACCAGATACTGACGTTCACTATGTCGGGCTAAAAGACGGCGTTTTAGCTATGCCTCGCCAGGAAACTCTTGATCAGATCAGAAATGTTGAGGGTACGGTCAGCGTCTACAAGCTTGGGGCGGTTTAGAGGATCTTCATGGCTTTGAATAAGCCACGACCAATAAAGGAGCAGAGACTCATGACCAAAGCAGCCAAGATTGCCCAGCCTAGAGAGGCAATAGCTAGTCCTTCGGAGTTGAAACCATCGATAGCAAAGGTGTCTGGGCTGAATTGTTGGCTAATCCAAGCCACTAGAAGCAGGAGAGCCCCATTGATTACGAAGGAAATCAGACCAAAAGTGATGATGTATAGGGGAATGGCAATGATTTTGATCACTGGGGCAATAACCGCGTTAATCAGACCAAAGATGGCTCCGATAGCCAGAAGGGTTAGGACTACGTTGAGTGAATCTGTTCCACCGTAAGGGCGAAGGTGCACTCCAGGGATGATTGCCGAGACCAGCCAAAGACCCAGAGCATTAAGAACAGTGCTAACTAGAAATCGCTTCATGGTTCGATTGTGCCACGGGTCAAGTAAATTGGTACTTGTGACTGCCCAAAATCCAGAAATTCCTATGGTGCAGCTGTTATCCGTAGATGGCGATTTCAGCGTTCCTAAAGAGCACGCTGTCTATGGCGAACTTATTAGAGATTTACGTGAAGCTGACTTCCTAAAGTTCTACCGAGACATGGCTCGTATTCGTCGTTTCGACAATGAGGCAACAGCGCTTCAGCGCCAGGGTCAGATGGGCCTCTGGGTTCCAGCTATCGGTCAAGAGGCTGCGCAGATTGGTTCCGGTTACGGCGTTGGCCCTAACGATCACATCTTCCCTTCCTATCGTGAGCACGGTGTTGCGATTACTCACGGAGTTGACCTGATGTCAATTGTGAAGATGTATAGAGGTGTGAACCACGGTGGATGGAATCCACACGAAACTAGATTCCATTTATACGCAATTGTTTTGGGAACCCAAGCACTTCATGCAACAGGCTACGCAATGGGTTTGAATTTTGAAGGAAGAGTTGGCACTGGAGATCCAGAAAACGATCTTGCTGTGATTGCATACTTCGGTGATGGTGCAACTGCAGAAGGTGACATTAGTGAGGCGTTGTTGTTTGCAGCAACAACGAAAGCCCCGCAGGTGTTCTTCTGTCAAAACAATCAGTGGGCTATTTCATCTCCAGTTGGAACTCAAACAACAGTTCCTATTTATAAGCGTGGTGAAGGTTTTGGTGTTCCAGGTATTCGTGTTGATGGCAATGATGTTCTTGCTTGTTACGCAGTTACCAAGAAGCACATGGATGATGCCAGAGGCGGATTAGGTCCAGCTTTGATTGAAGCTCTGACTTATCGCATTGGTGCACATACCACCAGCGACGATCCATCCAAGTATCGTGATGCAGCGGAAGTTGCATACTGGGAAGCTAGAGACCCAATTGTTCGTTTCGAGAAGTTCTTGAGAAAGCAAGGCATCGGCCAAGACTTCTTTGATGAAGTTGCAATTGCAGGAGATGTAATTGCCTCGGAAGTTCGAGAAGCAACTTTTGCTCTAACAGAACCACCACTGGAGAACATGTTTGATCATGTCTATTCAGAACCTCACCCACTAGTTGAAGAACAAAAGGCTTGGTTGCAGAAGTATGAGTCAGAACTTGGTGGACACACACCGACAACTGACGATGGGGTTAATTACGGGGGAACTCGCTAATGAGTAACTCCGTTGAACTATCAATTGCAAAGGCAATCAACGCAGGTCTTGCTAAGTCAATGCGTGATAACGAAAAGGTTTTAGTTTTTGGTGAAGATGTTGCTCGTCTCGGTGGAGTGTTCCGCGTCACTGAAGGTTTGCTAGATGAGTTTGGTGAAAAGAGAATATTCAATTCACCAATCGCTGAATCAGGAATCGTTGGAACTGCTATTGGCTTAGCAATGCGCGGCTTCAGGCCAGTTGCTGAAATTCAGTTTGATGGATTTATCTACCCAGCTTTTAATCAGATTGTTTCTCAGCTTGCAAAACTAACTAACCGAAGCGAAGGCTTCATGCAGATGCCAGTTGTTATTCGTGTTCCTTACGGGGGCGGCATTGGAGCTGTTGAACACCACAGCGAAAGCCCAGAAGCATACTTCGCGCACACCGCAGGTCTTCGCGTGGTTAGCCCTAGCAATCCAAACGATGCTTACTGGATGATTCAGCAGGCTATTGAATCTAGAGACCCTGTTCTGTTCTTTGAACCTAAGCGTCGTTACTGGCAGAAGGGCCAGGTCAATCTTGATGAAGCCCCTCAGCCGCTGCACTCAGCAACCACTCTGCGCAGCGGTAATGATGTCACTTTGGTTACCTATGGCCCAATGGTTGTCACTGCCCTTCAGGCAGCAGAGGTTGCAGCAACTGAAGGAATCAACCTAGAGGTAATCGACATTCGTTCTATCTCTCCGATTGATTTCAACCACATTGTTGAATCAGTCAAACGAACCGGGAGATTGATCGTTGCTCACGAAGCAGGAACTTTTGTGAGCGTCTCATCTGAGATCGCAGCCAAGATTGCAGAACTCTGTTTCTACTTCCTAGAAGCACCTGTGCTTCGTGTTGGTGGTTTTGATGTTCCTTACCCTGCAGCAAAACTTGAAGAACTTTATCTACCAGACGCAGACCGCATCATGGAAGCGGTCGATCGAGTGTTGGCTTACTAAGGCGGAATGAATATGTCACAACTTGCATACTTTGATTTGCCTGACGTCGGTGAAGGCTAACCGAGGCTGAGATTGTTACCTGGAAAGTTAAAGTCGGTGACACTGTTTCTGTTAACCAGATCATCGTTGAAATTGAAACTGCTAAATCTCTAGTTGAACTACCTTGCCCATTTGCCGGAACTGTTACACAACTTCT
>RFNI01000133.1 GCA_009927245.1 Actinomycetota bacterium
TTCTAAGGAATAGATCATGGCTAAAGACAAAGACATTCGTCCAATCATCAAGATGAAGTCCACTGCGGGTACCGGTTACACCTACGTAACCCGTAAGAACCGTCGTAACGATCCAGACCGTATCGTTCTAAAGAAGTATGACCCAGTAGTGCGTAAGCACGTTGAATTCCGCGAGGAGCGCTAGAAATGGCTAAGAAGAGCAAGATTGCACGTAACGAACAGCGCAAGCTAGTTGTTGCACGTTACGCAGACAAGCGCGCAGCGCTGAAGAAGGCTTTGGTTGACCCAAACTCAACCGACGAGCAGCGTGAAGAGGCCCGTCTAGGTCTTCAGAAGCTTCCTCGCAATGCATCTCCAACACGCGTTCGTAGCCGTGACGCTATCGATGGCCGCCCACGTGGTGTCCTAACCAAGTTCGGTGTTTCACGTGTTCGCTTCCGCGACATGGCACACAAGGGTGAGCTACCAGGTATCACCAAGTCGTCTTGGTAGTCCAAGTTTTTCTCAAAAGCCGTTGTCGAAAGACAGCGGTTTTTGCTTTAAGGGCAAAACCTTCACCAAATGGTTATCGCAGGTACAAGGGGAACTCACATAAATAAATCAGCAAGGTGCTAGGTTCCCAGTTAGCAACAAATTGTTGCCTCTTTTATAAGGAATGAAGACAATGACAGATAGACGACAGCTTTTTGGCCTACTTGGTTCAGGGCTTTTGATTCTTGGAACCTTTGTACCACTGATCAGTGTTCCGCTGCTTGGGACTATGAACTATTTTGCAAACGGAAAAGGTGACGGCATTTTCATTATCGGTTACAGCGCTCTAGCACTGCTTTTCACCGTTCTAAAACGCTATAAATTGCTCTGGATTCCAGCCATTCTGTCTATAGCACAGCTAACCTACGCGCTAATTACCTTCACCCAGAAGATGTCTGAAGCATCGGGCCTAATCTCAATAAGCATGGAGTGGGGCTGGCTTGTTCTCTTTGCCGGGGCCGTTCTTTTGGTCTTAGCGGCAGCTAGAAAGGCACCAGAGACCACTAATTCGAGTTCCGAAACCGCATAACTCGAGTAATCCACAGTAAAAACTGCCTAAGAGTTATCCTCAACACGCCGAAACCCTAATAAACACGCGGTGTTTAGGCGTATAGGGTGAAACACGACAACCCGTCAAGCACTTTGAATGTCCAGGAGGACCAAATGTCAGCACTAAACAAGAGCGACCTAGTCGCCGCAATCGCAAGCCACACTGGTGAGTCACAGGCTGCAGTTAACCGCGTGGTTGATGCATTCTTCGAGACCATCGCAGCAACTGTTGCCAAGGGCGACAAAGTAACCATCCCAGGTTGGTTGTCAGTTGAGAAGGGTCACCGCGCAGCTCGTGCAGGTCGTAACCCTCAGACTGGTGCAACAATCCAGATCGCTGCTTCAAACACCGTAAAGGTATCTGCAGGTAGCAAGCTAAAGGCTGCAGTTAAGTAATTCAAGTTATACAAGCAGACGACGCACTTCGGTGCGTCGTTTTGCTTTAACTTAGGCTTGATGAGTGCTCACTTCTAAATCGACAAGGCTTACGCTTACCTTCATCTTGTTGATGCTCGGTTTAGCTTTGGGTCTATTGGTTGGAATGTTTGTTGGTGGAGCTGCTGCTCCCGATGAGCTAGCTGACATGGGTGATCTACTTCGTTGGAGTGCACCATCTCTTCGTGGGATAAATGATGTTGCAGAAGCAATAACAATCGGCTCATTAATTTTTACAGCATTCGCATTAGTGCCTGGCACTAAAGCTTTTACTTCAACGTTGTTAGCTGCTGCTCTGAGTGCAGGTGTTTGGGCTCTAGCTGGAACTGCTTACCTTGTCACTACATATCTTGCAATCACCGGTTCACCACTAAGCCTTGATCAAACCTTTGGTGATCAGTTCTATATCTTTGTAACCGATATTCAACTGGGTCAGATGCTGGCACTGAATGTTCTAACTGCTTTTGCACTTGCAGTGTTGATTCTCTTTGTTAGAAAACTATTCGGTGCAGCAGCATGTGCTGCCATTGGTTTAGTTGGATTGATTCCTGTTGCTCTAAGCGGTCACGCGGCTGGTTCTGCATCACACGGGATGGCAGTGAACTCTTTGGGATTACACCTTGTTGGTATTTGCATTTGGGTCGGTGGACTTGTTGGTCTTGTTATTGCGCTCAACAAGTTGGATGAAGTTGAAGATAGAAAAACAATCATCACTCGCTACTCTTCGCTAGCTTTGGTTGGTTTCTTACTTGTTGCAATCTCTGGCTACAGTTCTGCACAAATCAGAATTGGTTCAATCGAAAACATCTTTTCAACAGGTTACGGTCAAGTTGCACTTCTCAAAACAGTTTCACTTCTTGCTCTAGGTTTTCTCGGTGCACTGCACAGAAGAAAAGTGATCAGTAACTTCAAAGACAAAGCAAAGATGTTTTGGAATTTGATTGTTGTGGAAGTTCTAATCTTTGGTGCAGCGATGGGATTGGGAACTGCTCTTGCTAGAACACCAGTTCCGATCAATGACTATCCAGCAGGAGAGCTAACACCTGCAGAAATTCTCACTGGTTCAAAACTTCCACCAGAGCCAACCGCTCTAACTTGGATTACAACTTTCAAACCAGATCTAATCTGGTTGCTTGTGACAGCAGCTCTTGCTGGTTTCTATCTACTTGGAGTTCGAAGACTAAAACAAAGAGGAGACTCTTGGTCTGTTGGTAGAACTGTTTCATGGCTTTCTGGTGTTGCACTTCTGTTCTATGTCACCAACGGATACTTCAATGCGTACGAACAGTATTTGTTCAGTGCACACATGCTTGCTCACATGCTTCTAACAATGGGAGTTCCAGTACTACTTGTTCCTGGTGCTCCAGTAACACTTCTTGCTCGAGCAGTTGCTAAACGTCAAGATGATTCAAGAGGAGTTAGAGAGTGGGTACTCTGGGCTGTTCACACCAAGTATGCACAGTTCCTCTCACACCCAATCGTTGCAGCGCTTCTTTTTGCTAGCTCCCTGGTTGTCTTCTACTTCACCCCGATCTTCAACTGGGCAACCCGTGAACACGTAGGTCACGAGTGGATGATTGTTCACTTTGTGATTACCGGATACCTCTTTGTTCAAGCACTGATTGGCGTTGATCCAGGGCCTAAGCGCTTTGGTTACCCACAGCGACTTATCTTGCTTATTGCTACCTTGGCCTTCCACGCCTTCTTTGGTCTGGCTCTGATGACAGGCGACACCCTGCTCCTAGCCGACTGGTTTGGAGCTATGGGTAGAACTTGGGGAGCAACGCCACTACAGGACCAGCAGGCTGGTGGAGCCATTGCCTGGGGTATTGGTGAACTACCAACAGCAGCTCTAACCATCATTGTTGCCATCCAGTGGGCTAGAAGTGATGAAAGAGATGCCAAGCGACTAGATCGCGCTAGCGATAGAAGTGGCAACGAGGATTTGTCTGAATACAACCGTATGCTTGAGCGTCTAGCGCAACGTAAAGAAGACTCAAGGTAATT
>RFNI01000106.1 GCA_009927245.1 Actinomycetota bacterium
AGCAAACGAAGGTGACAGCGTCAACGTAGGTTCACCGATTATTGCTGTCACAGTTTCTGGAACTACTGCTGCAGTGAATGCAGGTCACGCACCTTCACTTCATCAAGCAGTAACAGAAGCTATTGCAACTGTTGCTGATGTTGCAGCCAGTGAAGAAAAACCACAACCAACTCTTGTTGGTTACGGAGTTTCATCAGCTGCACCAAGTCGTAGAAGAAGAGCAGCTGGAACACCAACAGCAAGCATTCCCGTTGTAACAGCGCCGGCAACAGATTTGATTGCAGTTGCTCCAACATCAGAATCTGTTTTGGCTAAACCACCAATTCGCAAACTTGCTAAAGACATGAACGTTGACATCACCAAAGTTAAACCAACTGGTTTAGCTGGTGAAGTTACTAGAGAAGATGTGATGGCAGCAGCTCAGGTTGCAAGTGTCTTCAAGAATCAAAGCACTCCAGAACCTAAGAGTGAACGTGAAGAACGTATTCCTGTTAAGGGAGTTAGAAAAGCAATTGCATCTGCAATGGTTCAATCTGCTTTCACTGCTCCGCACGTAAGCATCTTCGTTGACGTTGATGCAACCAGAACAATGGAATATGTGAAGAGACTAAAAGCAAGTGCTGACTTCGCTGGAGTTAAAGTAACACCGCTTTTGATTATGGCTAAGGCAATGATCTGGGCAGTTAGAAGAAACCCAACGGTTAACTCAACTTGGACTGACACCGAGATCATCGTTCACAACTACGTGAACTTCGGAGTTGCTGCTGCAACACCGAGAGGACTTATCGTTCCAAACATTAAAGATGCAGACAAGCTTTCAATGTTGGAACTTGCAATGGCACTTGAGAAGTTAGCTGCAACTGCTCGTGAAGGTAAGACGACTCAACAGGATATGGCTAATGGAACCATCACCATTACTAACATCGGTGTCTTCGGTGTTGACACCGGAACTCCAATCCTGAACCCAGGTGAAGTTGGAATCGTTGCTCTTGGTTCAATCAGACCTAAGCCTTGGGTAGTCGACAACGAGATTCTGGTCCGTCAGGTAACAACCATTGGTGCAACCTTCGATCACAGAGTGGTTGATGGTGACGTCGCATCTCGTTTCGTTCAGGACGTTGCATCTGTAATTGAAGAGCCAGCTCTTTTGCTAG
>RFNI01000073.1 GCA_009927245.1 Actinomycetota bacterium
TTGCGACCACCAAGACTCTTTGTGTCCTGTTCCAGGCCAAAGTTCTGTTCTGAAATCAACATCTCGCTGCCAACCCATAGCCTCAAACTTCTTAGCTGCAGCAAAGTGCCAAGGGTAGTAGTCAGCATCAATGTCCAGGGTTCCAGCATCGGTATAGATACGTACCTGACCCTTAGCTGGAAGCATCTCCAGCAAGAGATCAACCATCTGCTGACCACCTAGCGGCCAGTGTGAAGACAGGGCAAGACCCACTCCAAAGACCTCAGGATGCTTAGCCACCCCATAGATGGTGGCTAAGCCACCGAGGCTTGAACCCATCAGCGCAGTGCGGCTAGGGGTCAGCTTGAGGCCGAAGCGCTTGGCTAGTTCTGGAACCAGGGTGAGGCTTAGGAAGTCTTGGTAGGTGTTACCCGTGTATTCGGGTTTAGCCGGCCTAAGAATTGGATCTATCTGGTTCAACATCTCAGGGTGGGGTCTTAGAACATCTTCAGGGGCTAGCTCATTGAGCCTTAGTGAGTCATCTGTTCTATAGACACCAACCACGATTGGCAATCTGCCATCTGGTGTTACCACTCTGCCGCTGGCAAAAGCTTCTGGAATACCCCAGTTCTGATGATTCCAAGTCTCAGAGATATCCCTTAGGAAGTTTGAACCATCGTGTGCAACTAGAAGTGGAGTTAGTTCATCGTGATTAGCCGGAACCCAAACATCAATTCTTCGACCTTCTAGTTCAAAGTATTCAAGTGTTCCACCAGCTAGTTCTCTACCTTTCTTGACTGAGTGAACCGCAATACCTGACTTCACTGGTTTGGTTGTCGATCTCTCTTTAGCTAGGTGAAGTTCTCGCATTGCTAACCAGAAAGGAAAGACAAAGGCAATTGCAGAGATAAAGCCAGCGGCGATATACCAACCAACCTTCTTCATTCCAATTCGCTTAGATTCGATAACCATGAACGGAACAGCAGCAAAGGCTGTGAGAAGTAGATCGCAGGCAAGAACTAGATCTGCATCATTACCAAACCAAGAACCAAAGAAGTCTTGACCTCGAAGAATAGCGATGGTGTTGAAGTACCAAGCAGTGAGTAATCCAACTCCTGCAACTGAGAAATAGAAAATTGCTCTAGCGTTCACTTTGGTTTTCGACATAGCGGTTTTCTTTCCTCGGTAAAT
>RFNI01000072.1 GCA_009927245.1 Actinomycetota bacterium
GGTTGGTGGTTCAGCTGCAACTTACACAGATGCGCTGAATGCAATTACCTCTAACCTTCCTTATGCAGCACTGTGGATCATCTTGTCTACGATGCTCTTGCTGTTCTTGTTCACTGGTTCTTTGATCTTGCCGATCAAGGCAGTGATTCTGAACTTCATGTCTCTCTTTGCAACCATGGGTTTCCTAGTCTGGGTGTTTATGAATGGCAACCTGCACTGGCTTATCGGTGACTTTGCTTCAACTGGAACAATTGACTCTTCATCGTTAGTACTTGTTGCTGTAATTAGTTTTGGTTTGTCGATGGACTACGAGCTCTTCTTGCTTTCAAGAATCAAAGAGCAGCATGACTTAGGTCTAAACACAACTGACTCTGTTGCAGTTGGTTTGCAGAGATCAGGTCGGATCATTACAACGGCTGCGATGGTACTTGCTGTTTCCTTCTTTGCATTTGCAACAAGCGGTGTGAGCATCATGAAGATGTTAGGTCTTGGTGTTGGCTTTGCTGTGTTGCTAGATGCAACTGTGATTAGAGCACTGCTAGTTCCAGCACTGATGAGATTATTTGGTGATGCTAACTGGTATGCACCGAAGTGGATGAAGTGGATCCAGAAGAAGGTTGGACTAGAACACTAGTCCTTCTGCAGAGTCTTCTTTAGATGCTCTGCAAGCTTGGTGTTCAGTCTTAGGTATTCAAGTAGTTCTGCGTCAGTGAAAACTGCAAAGAGTTCTGACATCTTCTTTTCGTGCTTAGGCATCATTTGCTTAGCCAATGCTTCAGTCTTAGCTGTTACAGAAATCAAATACACACGCTTATCGTGAGGTCCCACCTGTCTTGTTACCAGGCCTTCTTTTTCTAGTGAATCAACCAGTCTCGTAATCGCTCTAGGAGTGACATCCAATAGTTCAGCTGCTTCACCCATTGTCAGAGTCTTGTGTCTAACCAGGATGGCAATCAACATCAGCTGAGGAGCAGAACCCTGCCAGTCGGTATCAACGTTTCGCTCTAGCCATCTGGAGAAAAGGTGTCCTAGACGTAGGGTGACAGCTGCACCTAGAGGGCCTCTTTTGTTCTTAGGGACTTTGCTGAGCGCACCAGCTTCACCCTCGAAGACTCTTCTAATCTCCTCGGGTGGACTTATCCGACCGTCTTTATCGCGCATAGGTTCTATTTTGCCTTACACACCAACAAGCAACAGCGCTGAGCAG
>RFNI01000099.1 GCA_009927245.1 Actinomycetota bacterium
TACGAATAAGCCCTGTTCCCCCCTAATCGGGAACAGAGCTTTTCTTGTTACCTATTGGTAACCGACTTCCTGTATCCATATGGGGATATTTCGTGTAGTTTGGCTCTAGTACCTGTACACGGAGGCTCGCATGCTTAGATTCAAGCGCCAACTTTTTAGTGCCCTAACAATTCTGGCAATAGTAGCGGGGGGGGGGCTTGCTAATCAGCAAGCGATAGCCAGTACAGATTGCATAACCTGGGACGTTGATGAAAACGGAGAGTTTGTCTGCACCGAGTGGGCCAATACTGATCCAGACCCAGATCCAAATCTTTTACCTGCTCCAACTGGTCTTAATGTAGTAACACGAACAAGCTCGAGCGTGAAGCTCGCATGGGATGACTACGACGGTGCTACAGGCTGGGTTGTTGAAATCAGCACAGACAACGCTGAAACCTGGAAAGAACTTGTAATTCAAAACCCAGCTGCGAACTTAGCAACCAGCCTCACTGGCCTAAAGACAGCAAGTGCGATGTGGATTCGCGTAGCCGCGCTAACACCAGGAAGAACAGCATTCGGAGATTCAGAGTTTGTAACAACTAAAGGCGCTAAACCGGTTCGCGTCACCGTTGTTGACTCAAAAGGTAAACCAGTCAAGGGCGGGAAGATTACTTGGCGAATGGTTGATAACTCAGCTTGGTCTTCAAGAACATACGGACTAACTGACGATGGTGTTAATGACTTCCCTAGCGCACCGGCTGGTCAAGTAGATGTGACTCTAAAAGACGCGATCACTGCAGATGGTGCTTTAGTGTCTGGTTCTTGGAGAACAACATTAGGTTTTGACAAAACAGTATTAGAGCTTCCTGAAACCGAACCGAGCAAGCACACTGTCCGCGTGGTTCTGCCTAATGGTCTGCCTGTTATTGGTGCTGAAGTTTCAATCCCAGAACCAACTCCGATCTACGGTGGAAACATTTGCCTAGAAACGAAAACCATTAAGGTCTGGATCAACGACAGTTACATCGACGATTGGGGAGACTACGTAACTGATGGGCACTACGAAGACCAAGAACTTTGCCAGAAGTGGGGCAAAGAAGTTCTAGGTTACGAGGGTGGAACAAATATTGAATCCACTCAAGTTGTAAATGGATTCACATTTGTTTCTAATGTTGGTCCATACACAGGCAAGACAGACATCAACGGAAATTTTGTTGTCTCTGGGTTCTTCTCTGAAGATCCAGAAGCAACCGTCACCTATGACGACACAATCATTACGCAGCAGCAAATTGTTCCAATAACTAGCATTGCTACAAGAGTTGAGCTTGACTACATTCCATGGGTCGGAGTTCAATCTTCTGCGATCACTGCAAACCCAAACCAACTTGTCCCTGTTGAAATAAACATTAACGAGGCTGACATTGGCTCTGCAGCGTTCCGCCCAGCTGCAGTGAAGCCAAGAGTGAAGGTAACTTAGTTGCACCTAAGGGGCGCCAGTTGGTAAATGTAAGCAGACTCACTGGATACACCAACTCAAAGGGAAAGCTAACCCTCAAGGTTTGTGCTACCAAGTCGGGAATCTACACGATCAAGTCAGCCGGTGCAGCCTCCGTTAAGACCGTGCGCATGCAAGTAAAGAACTCAGCACCGATGCCTGTTACATCAGTAACCGGTAAGTCTTTGAGCTTAGGTCAAGCGAAGCTGACCTGGGGAGTCCCACTGTTTGATGGGAAGCTCCCAATCAAGACATACACAATCACTGCAAAAGCAGCAGGAAAGAAAACAGTAACTAAGACAGTCAAGGCTGTAATTAGAAATGTCACGCTATCGGGTCTCGCTAACGCAACCAACTACACAATCTCAATCATCGCTACAAACGCTAAGGGATCTTCAGATCCTGTAGTAGTCAAAGTCCCAGTCGCCTAAAGCAAACTAAGAAAGACACCATGCGTATCAAGAAGATATCTCAGACACTACTTGCCACATTTGCACTTCTGGCAGGTGGACTACCAGTGTTACTGTCAGCAGCACCTGCAAGCGCAGCAACATCGATACCTAACCTCCCTGCTAGGTGGCAGAGCATTAGCTCACCAGGTTCAGGTACAACGTGTGCACTAGCCACCAATGGCACCATTTGGTGTTGGGGTAAAGCTGAAGGTACACGAGGTGTGGCCTGGGACTCATCTAAAGGGGATCCAGTAGCTGGAACTGCAATTGGGCCAACTCAAGTTGGAACTGCCACTAACTGGGTGGCTGTTGAAGTTGGTGCAGTTCACGCTTGTGCAAAAAACTCATTAAGTGAGCTCTGGTGTTGGGGAGCAAATGCTAACGGGCAGCTCGGGACTGGAAATACCTCTGACAGCAAAATTCCTGTAAAAGTTAAGTCTCCAAGCAATAAGCCTTGGTATTCATTTAGCCTCGGTTATGCCCAAACTTGTGGTGTTCAGGCAACCGGTATTTGGTGCTGGGGAAACAATAGTTATAGAGACATACTCCCCGATTCCTCAGGGGACGGAGTCGTCTCACTTCCGAGGTTTTACTCTGGATCAGATGTAGTTGTTGACACCTCTACAGAAATACAAATTGGACTCATTACAGTCGTTAAGACCGGTAGCCGCATATGGGTCGCAAATATTGCTAGTTTCTCAAGTGAATATGGAACTGGCTTTAGCGAAGTTGTAGCCCCATCTGGAAAATCATGGACTGGAATGTCAGTGAGGCAAAATGTGGTCACTATGGCTAGGCCCGGGAGTGTTTACGAACGGTCCACTTTTCTTGTTGCATTCTGTGGAACCTTGTCGGACGGAAGCGCGAGATGCTTCAATTCTTATACGAAAACCCCCATTATCCTTGGCGCAGATAAAGACATTGTGTCCATAAACATTAGGCAAGCCACGCCAAGAGATCCAATATGTGCGCTTAGAAACGTCTCTGGTGTAGACACCATTTCCTGCTATAGCTTCTATGGAACTTACAACAGCGGTTCGAGATACGTCTTTAGAGATTGCTACGCAGGTATAGAAATTAACTACTCCAATTTCCAGAACTCAACTACTTATCCAGTTGCTTTTCTCGATAACTGCACCGGCAAAATTTTGTACTGGACTGGTACCACTTCCCCAGCTATGCGGTTAGATATCGATTCTGTACCAGCAGTAAAAATCAAATCAATCGAAGGTAACTTCTTTCAGGGGTCTGTAACTGGCGAAAGTTCTTATAGTCTGTGGGGCCGAATCTATCTCCTTACATCGGACGGCCGACTGTTTGTTATGGGCGATGGTAAATATGGGGAAAGACAAGACGGGCTTCAGAATGACGTTGTAACGGACACGTGGGCTGCTGCTCTAACCCAATCTCCATCTATCTCTCGTGCGGACCGATCACTAATTCCAAAAACAGGCGGAGCATCTGTAACTTTGAGCGGTTCATTCCTAGTCGGCGTAACTGGAGTAACAGTTGGAGACAGCACAGTTTCTACTTGGGCCGAAAGCCCTGACGGCACTAGTCTCTCATTCACAAGCCCTAGCTCATCCACAGGCGGCACAGTAAACATAAGTGTTACAACCAGTGCTGGGACTGCAATTCTGAACAGCTCAATCTCTTTTGGTGATTCTCCAGGTGCTCCTGTCATTTCGGGATTGAGCCCAACTGATGGGGCAGTTACAGTCGGCTGGTCTTCGCCTGCTAGTTCGGGCACAAGTGCAATTTCTAGTTATGTCGTGAACATCACACCTGGGAATGCCTCATGTACCTGGACAGTCGGCCCTCTAAACTGCACTGTTTCAGGCTTGACTAACGGAACTACTTATCGTGCGACTGTGCGCGCGTATAGTGCCGTTGGCCCTGGATTGGTGAGCGCTAACTCGGCCGCATTCGTCCCTTACAAAGCTCCTAGTGCACCACCAATTGTTTCAATTGCTCCAGGAGATGGCCAGATAACTGTCACTTGGTCTGCGGCAGCAAACAATGGATCTGCGATCACTCGTTACGACGTGGAGGCACAACCTGGTGGTAACTCCTGTTCGACTACTGGTACTGGCACATCATGCACTATCTCCCCTTTGCCAAATGGAACCCCACACTCAATCTCTGTTTATGCAACCAATGATGCAGGTGGTGGTGAGGTCGCGACTTCTGAAACTTTAATTACACCTAGAACACTGGCTGGAGCGCCAACAAACGTTGCTATATCCCCTGGAGATAAACAGCTAGGTGTTAGTTGGCGAGCACCAAGCAGTAATGGTGGTTCTGCTGTTACCTCATATACAGTCACTGCTCAACCTGGAAGTGTTACCTGCACTGCTATCGCACCTTCTACTACTTGTAACTTGCTTGGTTTGAGTAACGGAAGCGTCTACAGCGTCACAGTTGTTGCTACTAACCCAGCGGGTGATTCTGTTGCAAGCACTACAGTTACTGGATCCCCTGTAACAATTCCTGGTAAGCCAACAATTAGCGCAACTGAACCTGGCTCAAACAGTGTGCTAGTTAGGTGGCGTGCACCTTCAGCTACTGGTGGTGCTTCTGTAACTAGTTACACAGTTGTCGCGTCTCCTGGCGGTAACTCATGTACTACTACTGGTGCGGTTTTGTTCTGTACTGTAACAGGTTTGGATAACGGAACTACCTATGCGTTTACCGTTACAGCAACTAACACGGCAGGTACTGGTTCCGCATCAGCGTCCTATAACGGTGTGCCAGCAACTATTGCTAGTCCACCTCGAAGTGTGACTGTCTCGCCAGTCAACTCAGGAATTACTGCAAGCTGGGCTGCGCCTTCGTACGATGGTGGAACCGCGATCACCGGTTATGTAGCAACTGTTAGATCAACAGGTGATACTTGTACAACAAACGCATCAACAAAGACTTGTACATTTAGCGGTCTTGTTAATGGTTCGACCTATGTTGTAGATGTTGTTGCTACAAACAACGCTGGAAGTTCTGAAGCAGCTTCTTCATCAAACGTGACTCCTAGAACTGTGCCATCAAAGCCAGTACAAGTAACACTGACCCCTGGTGCTTCAACCATAAGAGTTAGTTGGGCTGCTCCGCTTTCAGACGGTGGTTCATCCATTACTTCTTATCTTGCAACCGCAACACCGGGTTCTGGGCTGACTTGTACTAGCACCGGAACTTACTGTGACTTCTTGAGCCTAACCCCGGGCACAAATTACAGCGTCACTGTTGTTGCAGTTAATGCTGCTGGTACTGGGTCATCAAGCACAAGTATTTCCGCTATGCCATTTACAAATCCAGGGGCACCTAACTCCGTTGGTGCGACTGCAGATGATGGACAGGTTTTGGTTACTTGGGCTGCTCCAACCTCAAACGGTGGATCGGACATCACGGGTTATGTTGCAACCGCAACCCAAAGCACCAACATATTCACATGTACAGCACCTTCAACGGCAACAAGCTGCTTGATTAAGGGTCTTACTAACGGTTCTAAATACTCCATTAAGGTTTCCGCTTCTAACGGAGCTGGAGCAGGTCCTGAATCTACAGTTGCAACACCTGTGACTCCTAGAGGAATCCCGAACGCTCCGACTCTAGTTTCAGTCGATCCACAGAACCAAAGTTTGGTTGTGAAGTGGCGTGCAATTACTACAAGCGCCGATAACAACGGAGCTGCGATTAGTAAGTACATCGCTAAGGCCATGCCTTCAGGTCAAACCTGTCAGGTAGATGGGTTTACAACCGCTGGTAATGGTTCAACGGTTGCTAATACGACCTGTACCATCA
>RFNI01000068.1 GCA_009927245.1 Actinomycetota bacterium
TTTGGTTTCACGCAGACCGGTGTAATTCTCTTCGGTGTTGCAGCAAACATCGTTTCCGGTATCGGCGCATTCCTTGGCGGAGTTGGGATGAAGTTGTTGGCACTAAGCGAATGATTGTTATCTGTCTTGCTGGAATGCTCGTAGCAGGTGCAGGTGTATTTGCATTCGCATCATTAGGTGCAATCACATACTGGATCTTTGGTTTAGCACTTTGTCTATTCGTAGGCCCAGCACAAGCTTCTTCTAGAACATTCGTTGCAAGATTTGCACCAGCAAACCGTGAAGGTGAAATCTTCGGTCTTTACCAAACAACCGGTAGAGCTGCGTCATTCCTTTCACCAACACTTTGGGCACTTTCACTGATGGCTGCATCTGCTGCCGGCTTTGCTAATGCAACAGTGTTCGGCATCATCGGAATAATGATCGTTCTTGCAGCAGGATTGTTCTGGTTGCTAAGAGTGCACCCAAGTCCGAAAGTTATTAACTAGAGGACCACAGAAACCTGCCTGTCTGAAAACTAGGTAGGTTTGAGTGCGTACTTTAGGTGCCTAAGAGTAAGAGCAACTTCGTGAGTTTTCTCTTTGCCTGTCAGATCATCTAGATAGTTCAAGGTAGCTCTTATTTCAGCGTCTCTAAGTGCCGGCAGTGTGCTCTTAGATGACAGGTCACCTACGAAGTATTTCAGTGTCATCCCAGGCAGAAGCTCGTGTAGGGCAGTGCCTCCGACGAAAGGAAGATCTTCGGGTTTCTGCATGTATTGCCAGCCTGTTTTCCCACCAAAGTCCAATCTGATGTTCCTGGCTATGGAGCGACCATGGTTCTCAAACACCAAAAGGACTACATCCGGCTTACCTTCCCGCTTCGAAATCTCGTAGCGCACAGATACGTATGCCCTGTTCGATAGAACGGTAGCTTTCTTTGACTGCACCAACTGGACAGTTGAAACAATCACCGCAAATAAGGCAATTACTCCACCAACCAGCTCAGGTGTTAGCTTCAGGTTTTCCAACCGTCCCCTACTTACTCTTCACCGTGGTTGTCGCTGCAGCGCTCATTCCGAACTCATTGTCTACAGTCACTGAGATTGTGTAAGTCACATTCTTTGTGAGTCCAGTAATCGTGTAAGTGCCTTTCACTAAGTTCGCCGCTACAGGACCTGATTCCCAAGTGAATCCGCCAGGGCCAGTAACTGAGAAATAGTAGTTAGTTAGGGCTGATCCACCATTGTTAGCAGGGACTGCAAAGTAAACCTTCGCGCTCTTCGCTAGCCCGGTTGCGGACAGGTTCCTAACTGCGGTTGGGGCACCAACTACCTTGACGGATGGGCTGATGGCGGCAACTGAAGTTCCAACACCATTGATAGCGAAAACTTTCGCTGCATAGGTAGTTCCGATAGTCAGACCAGCGATATCACAGCTAGTTGCATCTTGATCAACCTTGCAGGTCTTTCCACCCGGGGCGAGAGTCACGGAATAACCAGTGATTGGAGAACCACCATCGTCGTCAGGTTCAGTCCAGCTAATAGTTAGAAGACCAACTCCTTGGGTTGCAGTTACTCCAGTAACTGGACCGGCAACACGTCCTGGTGTCGCGACCACTTCGGCTGTTGATGCACTTGTACCCACAAGGTTATTCGAAGTCACTCGAACAATTTGAGGTGTGCCATTTCCAAGTCATTGACCATGCAAGTCAAAAGCTTGGCTGGCGCTACTGTACATGCAACCTCGTCGTTTACATAAACTGTGTAGTTGATGATCGGTGTTCCACCATTCAGAGCTACTGCTGGTGGAGCAAACGTAACGGTAATCATTCCGTCACCTGGCTT
>RFNI01000065.1 GCA_009927245.1 Actinomycetota bacterium
TATCTTCCTAGCCTCGGCTGCAGGAGCTGTCGCCGCTAGCTGCTCCAACCCTGACATAACAAGCAGTTTTGATACTCAACTCGGTTGGACTACAACAATCTCTGGCCTTGTTTTAGCACTCATAGCGCCAGTCCTTGGGCGTAGAAGTGATGATCATGGAAAACGTAAGTTCTGGCTCTTGACCAACACTTACATTTTGGTGGCTCTCATGTTCGCCGCTTTCTTCATACAACCAAAACCCGAATATGTTCTTGCAGGTCTAGTAATTTATGGAATCGGTTCCGTAGTTCAGGAATCGGCATTCATCAACTACTACGCAATGCTGAAACAAGTAACAACAAGCAAGAACATCGGAAGGGTCTCAGGCTACGCCTGGGGTCTAGGTTATGTCGGTGGGATCCTGCTTCTGATGATTACTTTGTTTGGATTCATACAAACAGACAACCCGCTTTTCGGCTTGCCGACTGAGGATCAGATTCCAATCCGATTCGTTTTTGTTCTGTCCGGAATATGGATGTCGCTATTCTCAATCCCTTTGATGCTTTTTGTTCCAGAGATTGAAGCCAAAGCGGATGCAAAGAAAGTTTCAATAGTTGAATCATATAAAGCGATTGGTAACCAATTAAGGACATTGCGCAACCAAGCTCCGGAAACATTGAAGTTCTTGATTTCAAGCGCAATTTTTAGAGACGGTCTCGCAGGCGTGTTCACATTCGGAGCAGTGCTTGGCTCACTTGCTTTCTGCTTTGAAACCAAAGACATAATCATGTTTGGTATTGCCGCAAACTTAGTATCCGCATTGGGTGCAGCAATCGGTGGAAGAATTGATGACCGAGTTGGAAGTCGTAATGTAATTGCTGCATCGCTAATTGGGTTGGTGATTTCCGGAAGTGGAGTGTTCTTCTTCGCCTCTGGCGGAAAGACAACCTACTGGATTTTCGGCTTGCTGCTTTGCCTATTTGTTGGGCCCGCTCAAGCTTCAGCTAGAACTTTCGTTGCACGGTTTAGTCCTGCTGGCAGAGAGGGTGAGATCTTCGGTCTCTATCAATTCACTGGACGAGCCGTTAGCTTCTTGAGTGGAACGATGTGGGCTGCTTCAATCACAGTTGCACACACTTTCCTAGGTGTAAAGAACGCAACTATCTGGGGAATCTGGGGTTTGATGATTATTTTGATTGTCGGACTCGTTTTACTTCTGCGAGTTGACCCAAACCCTAAAGTAATCGAATAAGACCCAAACAAAAATGGCCTGTCGAAAGACCGGCCATTTAGTG
>RFNI01000109.1 GCA_009927245.1 Actinomycetota bacterium
GAACAACAACTGGCTTGTAGAAATGTGGCTCATAGGTAATTGCATTTGTAGTAGTTCCGGTTAGTTCACCCACGATAGATGCAAACACTGCACCTTCGGTAGGAACTGGTGTTGTCTTAGTTGCAGGCTTTGCCTCACCAGCAGTGTCGGTGTTTGTAAGTACGAACGCAACGTTACCGAAAGCGTCTGTAGTTCCAGTTAGCACAAGCTGGTCTTCTGCAGTCTTAGTTGCATCTGCCGGCAATGGAATTGCCGAACCGGTTACACCAATTAGTCCTGCTGTCAGCTTCGCGTTTGCACCAGAGTTAGCCTTGTTGATCTTAATCTTCACCGGGTGGTTACGAACAAATGAACCGTCAAGCCTTTTAGCTTCGAAAACAACAATCTGCTTTGATCCAACCGGTGCGTAAGTCTGAAGAAGTCCATCACCAGGGATTGAGTTTGTGTCATCTAGGAACGGTGCAGCAACAGATAGGTTTGCTTCTTCAGCGCTGTAGTCCAAACCAGTTGAGTTGAAGTAGTGAAGCTCAATGAAGTCCGCTGAGTCAGTCTTCTCACCTGTGATGCTCGGCAGGAACTGGCTGAAGCAGTCAGTGGCTGGGTCAGCATTTTCGTCATTAGGAGTGTCTGCACTTGGGCTAGTAGGAGCTGCAGGGAGTACTCCACCGTAAGCTTCACAGTCGGCAGGGGATTGAACAACGAATGTGACGTTACCGTTCACATCTGTTGTGCCAATTACGTTTGCACCATCTGCTGCGGTTGACGGAGCAGGTCTTGCCTTGATGCCGTTCACTCTAACTGCCGCGTTTGAGGATGAATAGCCCTTGTTAGCGCGAAGGGTTACCTTGGTGAAAGCTAGTGGATCTCCATTTGGCTTTGTCGCCTGGAAAGTTAGGTTGGTGGTTAGACCGAATGGAACGTAGACCTGATTGAAGCGCATTCCAACACCGAACCAGTCACAGTCGATGGTGAACGAACCTTCGAAGTCGTAGCGACGAATTGAGTTGTCATCTGTGAGCACTGGGCTGATCAGACGAATGTTGGCCTTTGGGTTATCGTTAGCTGCTTGATTCTCAACAGGATACTTGCAGTCTGCAGCCTGTGCTGGAGCGGAAATAGCTCCTACGCCAACCAAGCTCAACATTAGAGTTGCGGTAATGGCTGATAGCTTCTTGATGCTTACGGTCATTTTGATTCCTTCTAGTAATTGGGATGAGTGCCCGAAAGAACGATGGAGATAGGCGGGTGCGCCTAAGTTCAAGGATCTATCCGGAGTGCGCACACACGTCCTATAAGCAGATTAGCCCCTATTTTTATTCCGTGAAAGCGGTTTCGCGGGTAGTTACCAATTCGTTATTTAGTTCTAAGCACTTTCACGGATAACGAGTTCGGTAGGCAAAATAATTGGCTCGAAGTCTTGCCCGTTCAGCTGAGCGATCATTAGCGAACCGGCTGCTTCACCCAGGGCAACAACATCTTGACGAACAGTTGTGAGTGATGGTCTTGAGGTTTGTGCGATAAGAGCATCGTCAAAGCCAACGACCCTTATCTGACCTGGAACAGACTTACCCGCATTCTCGAAAACAGTAATTGCGCCCATTGCCATTAGGTCATTGCTAGCAAAGACACCGTCAAGATCAGGATGGGTTTCTAGCAACTTCTGAGCGTGTGCTTTACCGCTTTCGAAGCTGTAATCACCCTCACAGATCAAAGACTTACTTGGCAATGTTCCGCTCTCGCGGTGAGCCTGCAAATAACCATCTAGACGCTGCTTAGCAGCGGTAGTTCCGATGTCACCGGTAATAATGGCAACCTTCTTGCAGCCCTGGCTCATCAGGTGCTTGGTGGCGCTATAGGCTCCACCAAAGTTGTCGGTATCAACAAAAGGGATGTCCGCGTTAGAGTGAGGGGTTCCTGTGATAACAAGGGGAAGACCTTGCTTCTTCAGGTGATTGACCAAGATGTCACTGTGCAGGACGAAGAAAATAGCTCCATCAACTTCACCTGACTTTAGATAGTGAGCAACACCACCATCTAGAGCACCTACCGGTGCAACCATTAGAACGGTGTGTAGTCCGTTTTCTTGTAATACTCGGCTAACACCTGATGTAACGGTTCCCCAGAATGGGTCGCTGAAGACAGAAAGATCATCGTCGATAACAACAGCAATCAGGCCTGTGCGGCCCGAAGCCAGTGCTGAAGCAACTCTGTTCTTCTTGTAACCGAGCTCTTCAACAGCATCTCTTACGCGCTGTGCACGATCTGGATGGACGCTCTCGTCACCGTTTAGAACGCGGGAAACAGTCGCTTCTGATACTCCAGCTGTCTTAGCAATCACTGCATAGGTAGGGCGCAATAAAGGAGCCATGCCGCCCTCCTTTCTTTGCGAGTGACTAGTTGTGAACTAAAGCGCTTAGCGATGCGCCATTACTCTGGATGACTTTACTGTACACCTGTGCTGAAAGTTTCGGGGTTCTCTGTAATGTTTCAAAATTGATATGAACAATGCCAAAACGTTTCGCGTAGCCCTCAGCCCACTCAAAGTTATCCATCAGTGACCAGTAGTAGTAACTCTTTACTGGAGCGCCAGCTGCGATAGCTCTTTCAACTGAGTGTAGGTGTGCAATTAGGTAATCCACGCGACGCTGATCGTTGACAACACCGTTCTCGTCAGGCTCGTCGTCGTAAGCAACACCGTTCTCGGTGATAGCGATATCAATAATCTCAGGCCAGTCCTTGTGGATACGAATCAGGAGATCACCCAAACCATCCGGAGTGATTGGCCAACCCATGTCGGTGTGAGGGCCTGGGGATGTTCCATCTGAGTTGATTGGGAAGACGAAGGTTCCTTCGTTCTTCTCAACCTGCTCTGGAGTTGGAGTGTTTAGGAAAGAGTCTGAGTAGTAGTTAACACCTAGGAACTCTGAATCAATCTTTAGCCTTTCCATGTCCCCTGGAAGCAAAACCTTGGCAAGCTTGTCACCGTAGAAATCAACTAGGTTCTGAGGATATGTTCCGTGCAGCTGAGCGTCCATCCACCAGCGGTTGATGTTTGAATCCCAGTAGTCACGAAGCTGAAGTAGTTCGGTGTTTGACTCATCAGAAACTCTGTAGTTAGTCATGTTCAGAGTGATACCTGATCTACTCTCTGGACGAACTGCACGAATAGCTCTGGTTGCTTCAGCGTGAGCTAGAGCAGTGTGGTGAGCAACAGCAATAGCAGTGTCAAGATCTTTAAGACCCGGAGCATGCACTCCCCAGAAGTTACCCAACCAGGTAACACACCAAGGTTCGTTGATGGTAATCCAGTTAGCAACGCGGTCACCGAAAGCTTCAGCACAAACGGTTGCGTAATCTGCAAACTGCTGAACGATGTCTCTATTACCCCAACCGCCCTTGTCCTGAAGAACCTGAGGCAGGTCCCAGTGATACAGAGTTGCAGTTGGCTGAATACCGGCTTCAAGAAGTGCATCGATTAGACGGTTATAGAAATCGATTCCCTCTTGGCTTACCTCACCGGTGCCGTTAGGCATGATGCGTGGCCAGGCAATTGAGAAACGGTAAGACTGCATCCCAAGATCCTTCATGATCTTGATGTCTTCTTCGTAGCGGTTGTAGTGATCACAGGCAACGTCACCGTTGTCGCCGCGAACTACCTTTGCCTGGAGTCTTAGAGAATGTGTCCCAGATGCTTGCAGATCTACCGCCAACATCAAATGCACCTTCAACTTGGTAAGAGGCTGTTGCGGAACCCCAATTGAAACCTTCTGGAAAACTCATAATTAACCCTTCACCGCTCCGTCCATAACACCACGGACAAGTCTGCGACCAACAAAGATGAACAACACGATTAGCGGTGCTGTTGATAGGAATGCTCCACCCATGTTCAGTGCGTAGTCAATTGCGTAACTACTCTTCAACTGGTTCACGGCAACCTGTGCTGTGAAGTGCTCTGGAGTGCTTAGAACAAGTAGTGGCCAGAGGAAGTCGTTCCAGGTTGCAAGGAATGAGAACAAACCGAGAACAAAGCTGCTCTGAGCGATGATCGGAAGAACCAAGCTCCAGTAAACACGGAATACACCGGCACCGTCGATGCTTGCAGACTCTAGAAGTTCGTTAGGAACCTGAGCGTCAATAACCTGTCTCATCCAGAACACACCGAATGCTGTTACCAGTGCAGGAACAATTAGCGCACCCAGGGTATCGATAAGCCCTAGGTTTCCCATCAACATAAACAATGGGATGATACCTAGCTGGCTAGGAAGCATCATGGTCAAAATGACAAAGAGCACCATGAAGCGTTGTCCTCTGAAGTTCAACTTAGCGAAAGCAAAACCTGCAATAGCGGAGAAGAACACCTGCGCAACAGCAACGATGGTTCCAACGTAAACAGTGTTTAGCAGTGCTTGGTTGAAAGAAGGTAATACCTCGTAGACGTTACTAATTACTGTGAAGAAGCGAGGACCAGGAACAAGCGTTGGTGGAATCTTACTGATCTCATCTGTTCCGTTAGATGCAACGATGAACATCCAGTAGAAAGGGAAGATTGATAGGAAAGTCGTTAGGGCTAGAACGATGTAACCACCGACACCCATGCGTTGCCACTTAGGTCTCTTGTTCACTTTTGCCCTCGGAATAGTTTGTTCTTTGACTACTGAACTCATTTGCCATCACCTGCTAGTTTGCGGGTAATCATGAAGTTGATGAAGGAAACAATCGCAACGATGAAAGTAATCATGATTCCGATAGCTGCAGCGTAACCCCACTTGTATGCCACGAACGCTTGCTCGAATAGGAACAAGGTAAGTGTTGAGAATTGACCTGAGTCACCACCGTTGTATGAACCACCGAGAATCAACGGCTCAGCAAATACCTGAAGACCACCGATGGTACCGACGATGAGTACGAAGGTAATGGTATTTCTCAAGCTAGGAAGTGTTACATAAATAAACTGCTTCCACTTGCTTGCACCATCAAGTGATGCAGACTCGTAGAGCTCACCTGGAATAGCAAGCATCGCAGCTAAGAAGATCAGAGCGTTGTATCCGGTCCAACGCCAAACAATCATCGAAGCGATTGCAACGTGGCTTGATGTAGTTCCCTGGATGAAGTCAATGTGATCGAAACCAAGGGAACCAATGATGATGTTCACCATTCCAAAGTCTCTACCAAAGAGCTGACCAAACACAATCGCAATAGCAAGAACAGATGTGATGTTTGGAACTAGAAGAATGGTTCTCCAGAAAGTTGAACCTCTCAAGTGCGGGTTGTGCAGAATTGCTGCCAAACCAATTGAACAGATCAACATTGGAATTGTTGATAGCAACCAGATGTCTACGGTGTTAACCAACGCGTTCCAGAATCTCGTATCAGCAATTAACTCATTGAAGTTTGCGATACCGATGAATTCCTGAGTACCTAGAGCGTCCCAGTTAAAGAACGCAATGTAGACGGAGTAGACAATCGGTGCTAGACCGAAGATCAAGAACATCACAAAGAACGGTGCTGTGAATAGATAGCCCCATCGACCATTCAGAGACTGAACAGCATTGGCATTGTTTAATTTCTTAGACGGCTTCCATGGAGAGGTCGGCTTAGAATTACGCTTCACAGCAGTTTGTGACATTGAATTATCTCTTCAGCTCTGTCTTACTTACACTTGTCAGCAGCTGCAATACCAGTTGCGAATGCCTTGGATGGGACTTTTTCCTTGCCGTTAATCACAAGTGAAATAGCTGATCCCATTGCCATGTCAATACAACGCTGCAACTTACCTTCAAAGATTGGTTTTAGCTTCTTAACACCGTCAGCGTAGATTGCTCCAGTTGGTGCGTTGTTGAAGAATGGGTCCTTGAAGCCAACAAGATCTGGGTCTGTGTATAGCGATGGTGTTGAAGGGAATAGCCCGTAGATCTGGAATACCTTCAACTGCTGAGCAGGAGCTAGGTACCAAGAGATGAAGTCCCAAGCTTCTTGCTTGTGCTTTGCACCCTTAGGAATGGTCAACTGTGAACCACCCTGGTTTCCACCGCCACCAGGAATGTCAGCGATGTCCCACTTACCCTTGGTAGTTGGAGCTTGGCCCTTGATGTAGTCCATCATCCAAGCTGGAGCAAGCATCACAGCGAAAGTACCCTTGGTCATACCAACGTTCCAGTCAGATGAGAACTGTCCGATACGAGTACCGATACCAGCCTTACCTGCATCAATAGTTGTGTTGAATGCAAGCTTCACCTGTGGGTTGGTCTTGAACACTAGCTGACCGGCGTCAGTGCCATTGTTCTTGTAATACTTCTGAGTTCCTTGGTTCATCATCGCTGCGTAAATAGTTGCAACGTTGTCCATGAAACCAATGTTCTTCTTCTTATCTGCGGCTGAAACCTTAGCCATGTACTTCTTACCAAATTCAATGAACTTAGGCCAGGTGTTCCAAGCCTTTGAAACATCTGCACGCTTGTAAGGAAGACCCTTTGCCTTGAATAGATCCCAACGGTAAGCAACTTCTAGACCTCCAACGTCAGTTGGGATACCAATTACAGAGTCGTTGTAGCCAACACCCTGCTCCCAGCGCCAAGGTAGGTAGTCCTTCTTTAGTTCAGTTGCTGACTTGTTGCCAACAGAGGTGCGAAGAGTGCGAAGGTCAGTGAAACACTGTGGGTATGAACGCCAGTAACCTGAGTATGAAATTTCAACAGCAGCAATATCTGGGTTACCAGCACCACCGGCAGCACACTGGGTGTAAAGGCTGGTTCCATTTAGAGCATCTAGGTCTGACTTCTTGATGCTTAGCTTGATTTCTGGGTGAAGTTTGCGGTAGTCAGCAACAAGAGCTGGCTGAATAACGTCACCGAAAGTCTCTACTTTTAGAACAGTACAAGTAGCAGTATCTGCTGTTGCAGTGGTGCAGTCAACAACTGCCTGTGCTGGGGTAATAGCCCCAAGGGATCCCATTGAGATAAGACCAGCAGTAACAAGAGCTGCGGTCTTGGCTGAAAGCTTGTTGAACAACATCTAGTTCTCCTATTTGAGGGGTTGCCTCCCCTATTGGTCGTTGTGCGACAACCTTTTGGGGAGGCCTACTTCCTCGGTTATAAGGTTTGTAGTAAACTGCGAAAGCGGTTTCACAGATAAGACAAGTTAAGCGTGAAAGCGGTTTCTTAGCAATCTGAGAAGCCACAGATTTAGTAACTGTTACCAAAAAGTAATCATTTACCCTGTAATACTTTCCCTAATAGAAGAGGTACCCGTGAAGAAGCTTCCGATCCTAAAAAGTGCTGTAGCCATTGCTACTGCTGGATTCTTGCTTATCGCCCCTGTCTCAGCTAATGCTGCCGGGGAGAAGATTCTGTGGACACAGTCATTCAACGAGAAGGCTGGTACCAAGGTAGACCCTAAGGTTTGGAGTTACAACATCGGTGCCGGTGGCTGGGGTAACAACGAGCAGCAGTATTACACCAACAAAGCAGCCAACATCTCGACAGACGGCAAGGGCAGCCTGGTAATCAGAGCTATCAAACTAATCCCCGATGACCCAAAGACCACATACATCACTAACTGGTGCATTGATTGTGTTTACTCAAGCGCAAGAGTTATGACCAAGGACAAAGTTGGTTTCAAGTACGGTTCAATCTCAGCCCGAATTAAAGTTCCTGAGGGAACAGGTCTATGGCCTGCTTTCTGGATGCTAGGTGTCCCAAGAAACAGTTGTGACGGCTGGCCATCTTGTGGCGAGATCGACATCATGGAATCAAGAGGATCAAACACCTCTGTTTCAGTTCACAGTTTGCACGGACCTGACTACTCTGGTGGCAATGCAAAAACGAACTACTTCTATGCTGGTAACGATTTATTGTCAGACGCTTTTCACACCTACAGAGTTGACTGGCTACCAGACAGCATCAAGTTCTACGTAGACAACAAACTAGTGGTTGGTCATTCAAAGAGATCAATCGCTCCTGACAGTTGGGTATTCAACGCAGAGTTTTATCTAATCTTGAACCTAGCTACCGGAGGTAACTTCGACGGTGGAGCTTTAGATGAGACCATTCAGCAGGCTGAAATGAAGATCGACTGGATTAAGTACACAACCCTAAAGGGTAAAGGCAAAGTAACCCGTTACTAGCGAAGACCTAAGTCATCGAGGGTGACGGCTGTTAGATATTTATAGCCGGCATCCTCGATTACTTTTTGTGCACCAGTGTCTCTATCAACAACTGTTGCAACCGCAACAATGATTGCCCCTGCTTCTTCCAATGCTTTAGCCGCAGTGAGTGGAGAACCTCCAGTTGTTGAAGTATCTTCAACAACAACTACCCTCTTACCTTTAACATCAGGTCCTTCAACCTGTCTGCCCATACCGTGAGCTTTAGCCTGCTTACGAACTACAAAAGCATCAACACTTCTACCTCGAGCAGCAGCCTGGTGCAACACAGCAGTTGCAACTGGATCTGCACCCATAGTCAAACCACCAATGGCATCAAAGTCAGTAACAGAGTTTGCATCTAGAAGATCAAGCATTACCTGACCAATAAGAACAGCAGCTTCGTGGTGAAGGGTAGCTCTTCGAAGATCTACGTAGTAATCAGCTTCGATACCACTTGAAAGAGTCACTCTGCCATGCACAACAGCAAGTTCTTTAATTAGTTCAATAAGGCGGGGCTTGGCAGGAGAAGAAAAGGTCATGCCTTAAGTTTAAACAGTGCGCATAGCAACTCATAACGTTAACTCAATTCGAACCCGTGTCTCACGTGTAGTGGACTGGATGGTGCGAGCTGATATCGATGTCCTAGCTATGCAAGAAATCAAGTGCAAACCTGAGCAGTTCCCTACGCAGGCCTTTACTGACGCTGGTTACCACGTCGTATTACATGGTCTAAACCAGTGGAACGGTGTCGCCTTTGCCAGCAAATACCTGCTGAAGACGTTGAATCGGCTTTGCCGATATGCCTGGCTTCGGTCCAGAACTAGCCGAAGAAGCCAGAGCAATAGGTGCAACCTTTGAAGATGTAAGGCTCTGGTCCCTATACATTCCTAACGGTAGAACACTTGAAGACCCTCACTACGAATACAAACTCAACTGGTTAGACAGACTAGCTGCAGCATCTGCAGAGTGGTTAGAGCATGACCCCAGCCAATCCCTAGCTCTTATGGGAGATTTCAACATTGCTCCCCTAGATACCGATGTTTGGGATATGGATGAGTTCATTGGTTCAACACACGTCTCTCAAGCAGAGCGAGATGCCTTTGAGGCATTCGAACAAATCGGTCTAACAGACGTAGTTCGACCTCTAATTCCAGATGGATACACATACTGGGATTACCAACAACTTAGATTCCCTAAGAACGAAGGCATGAGAATCGACTTCATTCTAGGAAGCGAAGCATTCGCAGAACGAGTAACCTCCGCAGAAATAGTTAGAGACGAACGTAAAGGTGAAGGACCTAGCGATCACGTTCCTGTTGTAGTTGACATTGACTAATGGATTTCACCTTCACCGCAGAAATGATTGAGTGGCGAGGACCAGCGCCTTTTTACTATCTCCCAATTCCTAAAGATATCTGTGAAGAAATCAAAGCAGCAGCAAAACTACTTAGCTACGGCTGGGGAGTAATACCGGTAACTGCAACCATCGGTAAGACAACATACACAACTTCACTATTTCCTAAAGATGGAATCTATTTACTTCCAGTCAAAAACGCAGTTCGCTTACCTGAGCAGTTAGAACTAAGTATGAAAGTGAAAGTGAAACTTAGTCTTTAGCTAAAAATGCTTTGCGTTGGTTTTCTGAATACTTCTCAATTGCATACCTAAGCATTGTTCTTGGCATTTGGTTTTTGTATTTGACTAAGAAATCGGTGAGAAGATCTTTATCTCGTTTGCCGACTTCTCTAAGCATCCAGCCAGCTGCCTTATGGATTAGGTGATGCTCGTCAGTTAGCGCTTCCTTAGCCATGGCTAGTGTCGGCCCATGCTTGCCCTTACGGATGAGAGGGAAGGTAAGGATTATCGATGCTCTTCGTTCCCACAAGTTTTCTGACTTAGCTAAAGCCCTTAGAAATGGTGCACCGTAACCGAGATGCCGTGAGAGTATTTCGCCCATGTATGGTGCACTAGCATCAATCAAATCCCAGTTATTGACCTTGTATGCCTTTACCAGCATCAACCAGAATTCAAATAGTTCGATACGTTCAGAATCATCTCTAGCCTTGGCGTATTTGTGATTCAAGATTATGAGAGCCGTCAGACGCTCTTCGTGATACTTAGAATTTGCTAGCGTAACCAATTCCTCTTGAGGTAGATCTCTGAACTTCTTAGCAACCAGCCTGGTATTTGGAACAGTGATTCCTAGGAATACATCTCCAGCACCATAATCGTCCTGACCAAAGACTTTAGTTTTAGCCGAACCTACTGCGCGCTCTGGACTGCTAAGTGCCTTTAGTTCTTTACGGAGTTGCGATAACTCAGACATTTACTTGTCTCTCCAAATCTCAACGGCATTAGATTTCTTAGGTCTCTTACCGGTAGGCAAGCTGATAGTTCCTGAATCACCAACTGCGAACACTCGGTTTCCTGGTTGTCTCATAGCCAATTCCTCTACCAAACGCTCTAGCTCAGCTACCCGTGACTTTAGATCAACTGCCTGGTTCTCTAGGTCCATGATTCGCTTGATAGCAACCAGAGAGACACCCTCGTTGGAGAGCTTTGCTACCTCAACCAACTGAGTGACATTACGCAGGGTATATCTTCTACTCTGTCCACTGGTTCTAGAAGGCTTTACCAGCCCCATGCGGTCATACTGTCTCAGAGTCTGCGGATGCATGCGAGCAAGCTCTGCAGCTGCTGCAATAGTCAGTATGGGTGCATCAGGATCGATGTTGTTCATTACAACAATCCTGCACGGTTTAGTAGATCTTGACGAGGATCTTCGTCAGGTAATGCTTCTTCAAATTCCCTCAGAGCTTTAGCTGCCTTCTCGCTGATGTGAGAGGGAACAAGAACCTCAACAGTTGCTAGCAGATCCCCAGTGCCCTTAGCTGTTGTGACACCTTTGCCTTTAACTCTTAGAACTCTTCCGTTAGGAGTGTTTGGAGCTACCTTTAGCTTTACTGGATCTCCTCCAAGAGTTGGAACAGTGATCGTTGCACCCAGTACTGCTTCAGCGAATGTAACTGGAACAGATAAACGAAGATTATTCCCATCACGAGAGAACACTGCGTGTGGTTTCACAGTAACGGTGATGATCAGATCACCATTAGGTCCACCGTTAGGTGAAGGTTGTCCTTTACCGCGCAGCTTAATCTTTTGACCATCTAGAACACCGGCAGGAATCTTTGCGTTGATTGGAGCCATACCTGAGTATTCAAGTTTGATGGTGGTGCCATTTACTGAATCAATAAACGGAATGGTTGTTGTTGCAGAAAGATCTTGACCTGGCATCGGACCACCGAAACCACCAAAGCCACCTCTACCACCAAACAGGTTTGCAAAGACATCTTCAAAACCTGCTGATGATTGTCCTGAACCACCGGGGGCTGTGAATCTTGCGCCACCACCCATTGCTCGGAACTGATCATATTCTCTTCTCTGATCTTTATCAGAGAGCACAGAATATGCTTCAGAGATTTCTTTGAACTTAGCTTCAGCTTTAGCATCACCCTGATTTGAATCTGGGTGATACTTCCTAGCTAGCTTGCGATAGACCTTCTTCAGTTCAGCTTCAGGAACATCCTTAGCTACGCCAAGGATTTTATAGAAGTCTTTCTCTAACCAATCTTGACTTGCCATGAATAACTACTTCTCTTCTGGAATGAAAACTGCAACCATTGCTGGTCGAATCAGTCTGTCACCTAACTTATAACCCTGTGAGATGACATCAGCAATTACATTCTCTGTAACATCAGGTGATGGTGTTTGCACCAGTGCATTGTGAATCTCAGGATCAAACTTCTCACCTTTAGCACCAAAGACCACTAGACCGAACTTGTCTCCACCGTTACGCAGCTTGTTTAGCACTGCAGCAAACGGAGAACCCTCTAGATCACCGTGTGATTCTGCAAGAGATAGATCATCGAATGCAGGTAAGAAGGCTCTGATAACTTCAGCAATAGCTGCATTTCTAGAAACATCTCTGTCTCTTTCAACACGAGCTTTGTAGTTTACAAACTCAGCTTGCAATCTCTGCAGGTCAGCCAGTAGTTCAGCCTCTTTGCTGATTGGTCCGGTTTCTTCAACTAGGTCCTGGAACTCAGCGTCGATTGGGTCCTGAGGTAGGTCAGCGCCTTCTGGTGCTGACCCATTCTCCTCAGTCATTACTTCTTCTCTTCTTCTTCGTCGACAACCTCAGCGTCCACTACATCTTCATCAGATGCAGGTGCTTCCCCAGCTTCTGCTTCCTGAGATGCAGCAGCGTAGATAGCCTCGCCTAGCTTTGTCTGTGACTCAGATAGCTTCTCGATAGCGGCCTTGATTGCGTCAAAGTCTTCACCAGCAAGAGCAGTCTTTAGAGCATCAACATCAGCCTGAACTTCTGCCTTTACTTCCTCAGATAGCTTCTGGTCGTTGTCCTTGATCAACTTCTCGATCTGGTAAGCAAGCTGCTCACCCTGGTTACGAGTGTCTGCTTCTTCGCGACGCTTCTTATCTTCAGCAGCGTGCTCTTCAGCATCCTTAACCATGCGCTCGATGTCTTCCTTAGAAAGTGAAGAACCACCGGTGATAGTCATTGACTGTTCCTTGTTAGTTCCCTTGTCCTTAGCAGAGACGTGAACGATACCGTTAGCGTCAATGTCGAAAGTAACTTCGATCTGAGGAATACCTCTAGGAGCAGGTGCGATACCAGTTAGTTCAAAGTTTCCAAGTGACTTGTTGTCCTTAGTGAAATCTCTTTCACCCTGGTAAACCTGAATTGAAACTGCAGGTTGGTTATCGTCAGCTGTTGTGAAAACTTCTGAACGCTTAGTTGGGATTGCAGTGTTACGTTCAATCAACTTAGTCATGATTCCACCCTTGGTTTCAATACCAAGAGATAGTGGAGTCACGTCGATCAATAGAACGTCTTTACGCTCACCCTTTAGAACACCAGCTTGCAATGAAGCACCAACTGCAACTACCTCGTCAGGGTTAACACTCTTGTTTGGTTCCTTACCACCGGTAAGGCTCTTAACAAGTTCTGCAACCTGAGGCATACGAGTTGATCCACCAACAAGAACAACGTGCGCAATGTCAGAAACCTTAATTCCAGCTTCCTTGATTACATCGTTGAATGGCTTACGAGTTCTTTCCAACAAGTCGTTGGTTAGTTGTTCGAACTGCGCACGTGAGATGCTCTCGTCCAAGTTTGCAGGACCATTCTCTGTTAGAGATAGGTAAGGCAACTGAACGTTAGTTGTCATTGACTGAGAAAGTTCTTTCTTAGCCTGCTCTGAAGCTTCCTTTAGACGCTGCAGTGCGATCTTGTCTTTAGAAACATCAACACCGGTTGTCTCCTTGAATTTCTTAACAAGGTGTTCAACCAATCTGTTGTCCCAGTCATCTCCACCTAGACGGTTATCACCTGAGGTTGCTTTTACCTGGATAGTTGAGAAGCCATCGTCTTTACCAACCTCAAGAAGTGAAACGTCGAAGGTTCCACCACCTAGGTCGAATACAAGAATCAGTTCGTCTTCTTTACCCTTGTCCAAACCATATGCAAGAGCAGCAGCAGTTGGTTCGTTGATGATACGTAGAACGTTTAGTCCAGCGATCTCACCAGCTTCCTTAGTTGCCTGACGCTCTGCGTCATTGAAGTATGCAGGAACGGTAATAACAGCATCTGTTACTGCCTCACCTAGGTAAGTCTCTGCATCTCTCTTGAGCTTCATCAAGATACGAGCCGAGATCTCCTGTGGTGTGTATTTCTTACCATCGACATCAAATGTCCATGTGGTACCCATGTGACGCTTAACAGAAGCAATAGTTCTGTCTACGTTGGTAACGGCTTGACGCTTAGCTGTTTCACCAACAAGCACCTCACCATCCTTAGTGAATGCAACTACCGACGGGGTAGTGCGGAAACCTTCTGCGTTAGCGATAACGGTAGGCTCTCCACCTTCAAGTACGCTAACTGCGCTGTTGGTGGTGCCGAGGTCGATTCCTACTGCACGTGCCATATTTTTGTTCTCCTTATTGGGGTCCGCCCTTACTGGGCCGCAACCATTGGTTCTAAAGTCTCAAAGTTGAGCCTTCTTGACTCAAGTTTATAAATTCCTATCCAAATGTCAAGAAAACTTGACAATAGTCGACTCAAGTTCGCTCAAGGCTAATTGTTGTCAAACCTTTCCCCCGAAATCACAAAAGAATCCCTAAATCCCGCCAAACTAGGCACTATGACAACTACTAAACCAATCTCTAAACACGCTACCTGGGCCTGGATGCTCTGGGACTGGGCTGAACAGCCGTTCCCAACCATCATCCAAACCTTTCATTTC
>RFNI01000063.1 GCA_009927245.1 Actinomycetota bacterium
TAGATCTGCGATTGAGTTCAAGATCTCATTTGGTCTAAATGGATACTTGTTGATTTCTGCATCATCGGCAATACCGGTTAGCACTAGAACAGTGTGTAGACCTGCTTCGATACCAGCAACAATGTCGGTGTCCATACGGTCACCGATCATTCCTGTGGTTTCTGAGTGAGCATTGATTTTGTTCATAGCTGATCTAAACATCATTGGGTTTGGCTTACCAACGATGTATGGGTCTTTACCAGTTGCCTTAGTTATTAGTGCAGCAACAGAACCTGTTGCAGGTAGAGGACCTTCAGCACTCGGACCAGTTGCATCTGGGTTGGTAGCAATAAATCTAGATCCACTGTTGATCAACCTGATTGCTTTGGTTAGTGACTCAAAGTTGAAGTTACGTGTTTCACCTAGAACCACATAGTCAGGGTTCACATCGGTCATTACATAACCGATTTCGTGCATGGCTGTAGTGAGCCCCACTTCACCCAGAACAAAGGCTGTTCCCTTTGGCTTCTGAGAGTGCAGGAAGTCTGCTGTTGCTAGAGCTGAGGTCCAGATGGCTTCTTCTGGAATAGCAAGCCCTGTTGCCTTGAGTCTTGCTGCAAGGTCTCTAGGGGTATAGATCGAGTTGTTAGTTAGAACTAGGAATCTAAGTCCATCTTCCTTCCACTGCTTCACAACATCTGCAGCTCCAGGGAGTGCTCTACCTTCGTGGACTAGTACACCGTCCATGTCGGTGAGCCAACATTCGATTTTTCTTCTTTCAGCCATGGTCTTAGTTTACCTTCAGCAAAGTTAGGCTTGAGTGGATGTCAGATAAAGAGCAGACAAATAACCCAAGTCACGAGCTAACCACTTGGGGTGTTGGTCCTTGGCAAGGCGAGTGGCCAGAAGGTTCAGAACTACCTGAATCCATCTACGACACTGATCTATTGACTAACGGGGACACCAGAAACGTAGTAGATAAGTATCGTTACTGGAAGATGGAAGCCATTGTGGCTGACCTAGACCTCAAGAGACACCCTTTCCACGTTGCCATTGAGAACTGGCAACATGATCTAAACATCGGCTCAATAGTCAGAAACGCTAACGCCTTCCTGGCCCAAGAGGTTCACATCATCGGTAATAAGCGTTGGAACAGACGTGGAGCTATGGTTACCGACCGCTACCAGCACATCAGACACCACGACACAGTCGAAGAGTTCCTAACCTGGGCTAAGTCAGAGAACCTACCCATCATCGCCATCGACAATGTCCCTGGCTGCCAAAAGATAGAGCTATACAAGCTCCCAGAGCAGTGTGTGTTCCTATTTGGGCAAGAAGGTCCTGGGCTTAGCGAGAAAGCCATTGAAGCCAGCGACGTAGTCCTAGAAATCACCCAGTTCGGCTCCACAAGGTCTATAAACGCCTCAGCAGCAGCTGCTATCTCCATGCACGCATGGATACAGCAACACGTCTTCGGGTAAACTTGAGGGGTCCCTTCAAGCCAATAGAAACGAGATTGCCATGCCTGCATTTGTGATCGTAGGAGCTCAGTGGGGCGATGAGGGCAAGGGTAAAGCTACTGATCTTTTGGCTGAACACATTCAATATGTTGTGAAGTTCAATGGTGGGAACAACGCAGGTCACACCGTTGTTATCGGTGATGAAAAATATGCACTGCACTTACTTCCTTCAGGTATTTTGACTCCTGGAGTTATTCCAGTTATCTCTAACGGTGTTGTTATCGA
>RFNI01000131.1 GCA_009927245.1 Actinomycetota bacterium
TAGCGGCTCTAACGACACTGGTTATCTTGTGCTTCCAAGTATTCGATCTTCAGAATCACAAATTCGATCCAAACGATGTAGTTGCAAAGGCACGTTCAGCAACATTTGAAGTTTCTTGTGGTGATGCAGCTGGAACAGCCGTTGGGATCAATGTTCCAGTTCCAGATGGTTACAAGACCGCTGTTTTCTCAGCTGCACACATCTTTGATGACTGCAAGCCGGGCGACAAAATCGATGTCGTTTCTTCTGGTAAGACATACAAAGGTGTTTTGTTCAGGAAAGACCCAGTTGGCAAGGTAAATGAGGATGAACTAGAAACGATCTCTGACCTCGCTCTCATATACATGAGAGTCAAGCTGCCAACCCTCAGCCCTGCCCCGGCAGGACGTGTTGGTGACTGGGTAGTAGAACTAGGAAACCCTCTAGGTGAAGTCAACTATGCAACTTTTGGAATCATCACCAAGATCACTGACAGTGAGTATTACACAGATGCCCCAACCAACCACGGAAACAGCGGTGGACCTCTTCTTGACTCAGAGGCAAGAGTTCTCGGAATCGTTTCTTGGGGTCGTCTAATTCCTGAGAATGAAATACACCCAGGAAACAAGTCAGACGTTCTGGATGTCGTAAACGGAATCTCAGCGGCAAAGAGACTCAGCAACGCTTGCGCTCTTATCTACTCTGCTAGCCCTAAGTGCCCTTTCAGGGACTAGAAGAAGTCTTGACTCATCTCAGCTAGACGATCAATACGGTCGTCTGTTGTCGGGTGACTTGAAAATAGTCTCGCGAATAGCCCTCTTCTAAATGGATTAGAGAAATACATTCCCGCAGTTGCTTTGTTTTTTCTGACAGGGGCTTGGCTGAACAACTCAATCTTGTTGAGTGCGGACATCAGAGCTTCTGGGTGTCTGGTCATGAGTGCTCCGGTTGCATCAGCAAGATACTCACGTTGTCTGGAGACTCCGTTCATAACAAGTGGCCCAATGATTGAAGAAATGAGCCAAGCCACGATTCCAACGAAGAACAAGATAACTCCCAGAGGGAACATCAAAATGCTGAGGAAAACTCCTCGATTACGTTGCTCTCCACCTCTAGAACTTCCAAAGATGCCGAAGATAAACAGCCAGCAGAACTGAGCCAGTGCAGAAACAGCTCCAACTAAACCAAAAACAATCAACTTCACTCGGGTGTCATAGTTCTTGATGTGAGCCATCTCGTGGGCCATTACACCCTCAAGTTCATACTTCTCTGTGATCTTTAGGAGGCCCTCTGTTGCTCCAACGTGAGCGTGAGCAGGGTCTCTTCCAATTGCCATCGCGTTGATTGATTCGTCAGGGATGATGTATACCTTGGGCATTGGCATGCCCTCGCTGAGAGCAAGGTTCTCAACTGTCCTCCAGAGCCTTGGATGTGAATCCTTATCAATACGAATACCTCCAGCCAAGCCCATGGCCATGCGGGCTGCAGCAAAATACTGAACCAGAGTGAATATGGAGATAAAACCCAGTAGTGCCACTCCCACCCAGATGTTGTCGGTGATCCAGGAAGCCAGGCTGCCACTGCAGTAAAGAAGGCTATGAATAATCCAATGATTATGACTGTGTTTCTCTTGTTTCTAGCAATAGCGCTATACATCTAAACCTTCTTTCGGGCTAAGACCAATATAGGCGCATACCAACTGTTTGGGAACATAACTATAGGTAAATAAATGGTCTCGATTACCAACGAAACCCCAGATAAACTCCAACCATGAAGAATTTCCAACACATTCTAGAGGTTTTCATCTTCGGAGCCAGATGGCTATTGGCTCCCCTATACATCGGCCTTGTCGGTGCTCTAGGTCTTTTGCTCTGGCGCTACGGCATTGAGTTCATCTCTCTTGCATCTCACATCAACAGTTCAGATGCTCACGACTTCACTCTAGATTTGCTTAGCCTTCTTGACCTTGTCCTATTGGGCAACCTAGTTCTGATTGTCCTGTTCGCAGGCTACGAGAACTTTGTCAGCAAGATCGAAGTTGCTGAAGGTTCAACCGATAGACCTTCTTGGATGGGAACCATCGACTTCAGCGGCCTAAAGCTAAAGCTTCTGGGATCACTTGTTGCTCTATCTGTTATTGAACTTCTGAAAGACTTCATCGAACTCTCAACACTTGAGGACGGAGAAGTCGGTCAAGGCACTATTTGGAGAATTGTTATTCACCTAACATTCGTTGTATCAGGTGTGCTCTTTGCCGTAATGGACAAGATTGGTGAAATAAAGCCTAAGTACTCTTCTGCAGGCTAAGCAGCATCCTGCAGAAACAAGTGGCCTAAACCAAAAACTGTTCTAACCGGGTAGCTCAAATACTCTGCCCACTCTTTGAGTGCTGGTTCACGCCATGCGTAATCTTCAGCTACTTGAGCAATACAAGACCAGTAGAAGACTGTGACTAGATCAATCGTTAGGTAGTTCTTAGTTTCGTCTTCAAATACTCTTCCTAGTATTTGTCTAAGCAACTGAGGAACTTGATGTAATCCATACTCGTGTAGAGTGTCCAGGATTAGAAGTTCAACTTGATTTGCTCTATGGGCATTCCAAATAGGTGAAGCATCAGAGCGTCTGATCATGGCACTAACAGCTAAAGCTTTTCTATAGCTAGCTGAATCTATTGCTAGCAATAGTTCCTCAAAGCGTTCTAACTCGTAGCCAGCAAGTCTCAAGTCAAGGATGTCTGGGTAGTAGAGTATCCCCACAAGGGAACTGCGGTCAGCAGGAGGGTTAAGACGGACTTGGTCTTCCGGTTCGGTGAAATCCTGCATAAACCTATTGTCCTAGGTCTCCACTAGGTTTAGAGGCAACAACGAGAAATGGGGTATGGCAATGGGTGCTTTTATTAGTGGCTGCTTTGGTTTTATCGCGATTTTGTTCGCACTGGTCTTCTTTATTCAGTATCCCCCGATCTTCTGGGGTGTAGTGGCTGTCTTTGCCACAGTAATAGTCCTAGGTTTCAGAGAAGGTCTAAGGCAGAAGCGTGAGCGTGAAGCTGGTGGTCGTGGCCCAGGCTACCTAAAGGCTGTTCCAGATGACGATGAAGAAGGAGACATCCGCCATCACTATGACTACTCAGGAACCCCTAGAAGCATTGATGACCCACAGACTATTCAGAACCAGAGCATGATGGTTGATGACGATGAGGATGAAGAGCGTTAGCCAAGCATGTCGTGCATCACGATGGTTGCATCGCGAGCAGGACCAACACCAATAGCTGAGATACGACAGTTACTCATCTTCTCTAGTGCTCTAACGTAGTCCTGAGCATTCTTAGGAAGTTCTTCGAAAGTTCTGCAACCAGTGATGTCTTCATCCCAACCAGGGAAGTTCTCATAGATTGGCTTAGCGTGGTGGAAATCAGATTGAGAAACAGGAACTTCTTCCACTCTCTTACCATCAACTTCGTAAGCCACACAAACAGGAATCTCTTTGATACCAGTAAGGACATCTAGCTTGGTTAGAACAAAGTCACTCAGACCGTTGATGCGAGCAGAGTAACGAGCAATCGGAGCGTCATACCAACCACAACGACGAGGACGACCAGTAGTTGTTCCATACTCGTGACCAGTCTTACGAAGCAGCTCG
>RFNI01000062.1 GCA_009927245.1 Actinomycetota bacterium
TGGATCTTCATTCACTAGTGTTCTAGCTCCACCCATAAACTCAATCACTGCCTGATCAACCTGAATATCTTTCAGCCTGATTGGTTTAGTTAGGTAAAGACCTTCAAGAGATCTCACTCTGCTTAGAGCAACATAGGTATGCCCTGAAGAGAATGCTCCAGAACCCATATCAATTGTTACTTCGTCATAGGTTTGTCCCTGCGACTTATGGACTGTAACAGCCCAAGCAAGGCGAAGTGGTATCTGTCTAAATTCAGCTAATACTTCAGGGACGATTGTTTCGGTGAACTTACCTGTTCCTTCGTTGAACTCTTCTTCAACTAGGTAACGCACCTTCTGCCAGGTGCTGACACCAACAGTGTGTATTTCATTATCTGCTTCAACCAGAACATAGTTACCTTCACCAAAGGAAACAACTTTTCCAATAGTTCCATTAACCCAACGCCAACTCATCACACCATCAGAGTTCTTTACTGGTTTCTGGTCATCGTTCTTGATGAACATCACCTGCGCTCCAACTTTGAGATGAAGGTCTGATTCAGCTGGAAGAGTGTTACCAAATGCGCTGGCATCACCTGTTCCAAATGAAGATCTGAAGACTCGCTCTTCGGTTTGTAATTGAGCTAAACGATTGGCGTTTACTGAATCAACAATGTTGTTGACAGTTGCTAGTCGAATGACATTGTCATGCGGAGGGAATCTATTTCCAGCTTGGTTGATTCGATCAACCATCTCTTGGCTCACTTCACCAACACGAATTGAATTCAAGATGGCTTTGAACTCTGGATCTCGTTGTCTAAAGATTTCAACTAATTCAAAAATCTCCATGCGTTCTGCTGACCACACTCTGGCATCAAAGAACCACTGTGAACGATATTCCATTTCAACTAGCTTTGCTAGTTCTTCGCCTCTGGCAGGAACTGGAGAGAGTTGATATGGATCTCCGAACATCACAATCTTGCAAGCACCAAAAGGAACCTTAGGTTTACCTCTTGCTGTTCTGAGTGCGACATCGATTGCATCCATCAGGTTTGCTGAAACCATGGATACTTCGTCAATGATCAGCATGTCGATTTCTCGAAGAACTTCTCGTGCTCTTCTACTCAAATGCCTTGCAACATCGCTTGCAGTTAGGACCCCGAATGGAAAGCCGAAGAGTGAGTGAATGGTAATTCCACCAACGTTGTATGCGGCAACACCGGTTGGAGCACAGACAACAACTTTCTGTTGGGTGTTATCTCTTAGGTAACCGAGAAGAGTTGATTTACCGGTTCCAGCTCTGCCGGTAACAAAAACGGTTTGCCCGTCTTTCTCGATGTATTCAAACAGAGCTAATTGCTCTTTGGAGAGTTTTATTTCAGACAACCG
>RFNI01000226.1 GCA_009927245.1 Actinomycetota bacterium
GAACTTGATGTTCGAGTTGAACTGGGTGCTGCAACTGAACGTCTAAGAGTTGAAACCGATAGAGCACTTCAACTTCGTTCTCAGATCGGTGAAGCGCTAGATGCAATTGAGAAGTCAAAGGCAGCAGCACAGCTTCAGGCAAGACAGCTAAAGTCAGCTCAGAGCACACTAGAAGTTCTTCCACTTGTTCTCACCGCTATTGAATCTTCATCTCAGAAGGCGAAGCTAATTCTTCACGATCTTGAGAGCAAGAGAAGAAACCAGAACGAAGAGCTTGTTCGCCTAAGAGGCGAAACAGCCACCATTCAGAACAGACTCTCTTCTCTAACTCAGACTGTTCACGACATTGAGCTCACTAACCACGAGAAGCGTTTGAACCTAGCCAACCTTGTTGCTAAGGCTCACGATGAACTAGGTCTTGACCAGCAGATCTTGGTTACCGAGTATGGACCAGATCAGCCAATCCCAGATCCTGAGAACCCAGAGAACACTGTTCCATTTGTTCGTTCAGAGCAGCAGAAGAGACTGCACGAAGCAGAACGAGTGCTAGACCGTCTGGGTAGAGTCAACCCGCTAGCTCTTGAAGAGTTCGCTGCCCTTGAGCAGAGACACAAGTTCCTAACCGAACAACTTGAAGACCTCACCAAGACTCGCAAGGACTTGATTCAGATCATCCAAGAACTTGACGAGAAGATGCAGACCATCTTCGAAGAAGCTTTCGAAGACACCAAGAAGGCATTCGAAGAAGTATTCCCAGTGCTATTCCCCGGTGGAACTGGTTCTATTTACCTAACCGATCACGACAACATGCTCACCACCGGTATTGAAGTAAACGTTAAGCCGGTTGGTAAGAGGATTGAAAGACTTTCACTTCTGTCAGGAGGTGAGCGATCACTTGCTGCCCTTGCATTACTATTTGCAATCTTCAAGGCTCGCCCTTCACCTTTCTATGTTCTCGATGAGGTTGAAGCTGCCCTTGACGATGCCAACCTAGGTAGATTGATCAACATCTTTGCTGATCTAAAGAAGTCTTCACAATTGGTTATTGTTACCCACCAGAAGAGAACCATGGAGATTGCTGATGCACTCTACGGTGTCTCAATGCGTCAAGACGGTATTAGCGCTGTCGTTGGTCAGCGCATCGAAGAAAGCGAATAGCTTTGGCTGGGCTCATCTTTTGGCGTAAGAAAAAAGAGGACAAGGCTCAAGTCTCCGAACCTGTCGTAGTCGAACCTGTTGAAATCGAAACAGTCGTTGAAGCTGAAGTAGTTGTTGAAACAGAAACTATCGAACCCACTCAAGAGGTAGTAGAGACCGTCGTTGCTCCGGTAGTTATTGAACCAGAAGTAGTTGAAACAGTGGTTGTTAAGGAACCTGTTCTTGAAGCGGTTGAACTTCCTAAGCGTAGATTCGCTGGTGGAATCAAATCCCTTTTCAGCCGAATCAAGTTTGATGTGGAAAACCTAAACGAGCTTGAAGATATTTTGATTCAGGCTGACTTTGGTGTTGATGCTGCTGAGCAGATTGTTGCAAAGGTTAAGGCAAAGGCGAAGTCAACTGGGGCTAAGACTGAAGCGGAACTAAAGCAAATCTTGACCGACTTGCTAGG
>RFNI01000049.1 GCA_009927245.1 Actinomycetota bacterium
ATGATGCCAGGAGCTGGAAAGCTTCGTTCTCAGCTGGATAACATCGACGAAAAAGAGATTGACCGCACCGAAGCCATCATTCGTTCCATGACACCTAAGGAACGAAGAGATCCAAAGATTCTCAACGGTTCTAGAAGACTTCGAATTGCTAAGGGTTCGGGTATGACCGTTACCGATGTGAACTCACTGGTGAACCGTTTTGAGCAGGCTGCCAAGATGATGAAGACCATGGCAAAGGGTGGAAACCCAGGCATTCCTGGAATGCCTCAGGGGATGCAGGGCTTTGGTGGAGCAGGTTCACAGGCTAATAAGAACAAGAAGGCTAAGGCTAAAAAGGGTGGCAAGTCAGGTAACCCGGCTAAGCGTGCAGCCGAAGCCGCTGGTTTGCCAACGCAGAACCCAACAGAACCTGGTGCAGGTTCCGCTTTTGGTCTCAAATAACCCGTAGTTGGTTGCTCGAGAGCAGTATTTCTGGCACAATAGACAAGTTGCCTGCAGTTTGACCCTCTAACCAAACTGAAGAGGCAACCCCATAGAGCTTGAATACCGAGTGTGCCCCCACGCTCACGGTTGATCGTTCGCCCCAATTCATAAAAACAGGAGCATTGTGGCTGTAAAAATCCGCCTAAAGCGTCTCGGGAAACTGAAGTCGCCTCACTACCGTATCGTCGTTGCAGATTCACGCACCAAGCGTGATGGTCGCGCAATCGAGGAGATCGGTCGTTACGTACCAACCAACGATCCATCAATCATTGAAATCAACTCTGAGCGCGCTCAGTACTGGCTTTCAGTTGGCGCACAGCCAACCGAGCAGGTAGCAGCTTTGTTGAAGCTAACCGGTGACTTCCAGAAGTCAAAGGGTGACGCATCAGCTAAGAACACTGTCAAGCCTCAGGTTGCTAAGGAAGTTTTCGTAGCAGACACCAAGAAGAAGCCAGTTCTTAAGCCTCGTGAAGAGATCGTTCTTAAGAAGGAAGCTGACAAGGCTGCAGAAGACGTAGTCGAAGCAGTTGTCGAAGCTGCTGTTGCTGAAGGCGCACTAGAGGACGTAGTTGAAGCTGCTGCCGAAGTTGTTGCTGAAGAAGCAGTTGCTGAAGTAGTTGAAGA
>RFNI01000044.1 GCA_009927245.1 Actinomycetota bacterium
CTCGTAGTTGGAGTGATTCACCCAAAGAAGTATTTAGGGTTAGGACAGTTTTTGGTGAGTTTGTTTTGTTGCTGTGGAGAGGTGGCTTTATTCGCCGACTGTTAGTTCTTTAGGGATATCGAATGCTTTACCGGTTAGCTCTTCGATGTTGACATCCTTGAAGGTTAGAACTCTAACGTTCTTCACAAAACGGTCTGTGCGGTAGATATCCCAGACCCAGACATCTGTCATTACTAACTCGAAGTAGAAGTCTGTGTCTGTATCGATTCTCTTGAACTCAACTTCGTTCGCTAGATAGAGTCTGCGTTCGGTTTCAATAACAAAACGGAAGGTGTCTACAACTGAGCGATATTCGCGGAATAGGGCTAATTCAGCCTCGCGGTCGTAATCGTCAAATTCGTTCTCGTCCATGTGCCTAAAAGTCTAACCCTAGATAATCTTTGAAAGCCAACTTGTGCGGTGAATTGGGGATACCCCGAGTTCTTTGAGCCCTGAGATGTGAGTTGCTGATGCGTAACCCTTATTTGAAGCCAATCCGTAGCCTGGGTGAGTTTGATCTAGCTCAACCATGAGCCTGTCTCTGGTTACCTTGGCAAGTACAGAAGCTGCAGCAACACTTACACAGTCTCGGTCTGCCTTGGTCTTAGTGGAAACAGGTATGCCCATGGCTTTAGGGCCTAGCCAGTTGTGTGACCCATCGAGAATTAGTTGCACTCCACTTTCGGCAAGCTCTGATCTAAGTGAAGACTCTTCTAGTAGCTCCTCTAATGCTCTTGATCCAGCTAGAGCTAGAGCGTGAACAATTCCATGCTCTTCAATCTCCTGCGCGCTGGACATACCAACCGCCCAACCCCTTACCCAATCGGAAACATCTTGGAAATGGTTTCTCTAGTCTTTTCGCTGATTAGCTTGCTGTCTCTAAGTTTCTCTGGCCAGCCAGAAGAGTTGATTTGAACATCTAGTAATGCAACGCCAACTGCTACTGGGCCTGCAATTGATCCACGACCAACTTCATCAACTCCGATAACGAATCTGATGCCGGAGTCAAAGAAGGTTTGCTCGTAGCTAAGGCTTGGGAGCTGGGACGTTTTTGAAGACATCTGCGTAATTATCCAGCCAGGTGAAATGTGAGAACGGCCAAGAGATTATGAATGCTCGACCAACAACATACTTTGAAGCTACGAAACCTTTGCCTGGTGCATCTGGGTGATAGCGGGAGTCTTCGCTGTTACCTCGGTTATCTCCCATTACCCAGAATGAACCTTTAGGAACTACAACATCGAAAGGTGTTCTTGATGCTTCAGAGCCTTCGGCAACATAAGGCTCATCAATTGGTGCACCGTTGATTGTGATTCTCTGTTTTGCATCACAGCAAACGACGTGATCGCCACCCTTACCAATCACACGCTTTACAAGGTGCTGATCGTTATCTGGTGAGGATAGCCCTGTAACAGATAGCAACCATTCGCTAACTTGACCGAGAGTTGTGGTTGGTTTCTTTTCAGGTTGGAAAGACAGCCAACCACCAGGGTCTTTAAAGACAACGACATCGCCACGCTCAAGTGGAACAACATTTGGAACTAATTCATTAACAACAATGCGGTCATTGATTTGAAGAGTGTCAAACATTGAGCCAGATGGGATATAGAACGAGCGCAGCAGGTATGTCTTAATCAAGAAAGAGATTAGTAGTGCTGAGGCAATAATGATGATTGTGTCGAGAAAGAAAGCTAGAAAAACGTTTTTGCTTTTTAGTTTTCTCAGTCTCAACCTAAAAGCCTTGAACGGGCCTCTGGTGCTCTCTCAGTTCTTGCCATGACAATAGGCTAAGCGTTTTGGCTGTGAGCCGGCTGAATTACTAAGCCTGAGCCTGGTTGTCGCGCTTCTCGCGAATCTTCGCCTTCTTACCGCGAAGGTCGCGTAGGTAGTAAAGCTTCGCACGACGAACAGCACCACGGCTGACAAGTTCAATCTTTTCGATAACTGGGGAGTGAACTGGGAAAGTTCTCTCAACACCAACCTGGAAAGAAACCTTACGAACGGTGAAGCTCTCGCGGACACCGGCACCTGAGCGACGAATAACTACGCCCTGGAAAACCTGAACACGGCTACGGTTACCTTCAATAATGTTTACGTGGACCTTCACGTTGTCACCAACGCGGAACTCAGGAATGTCTGACTTTAGGTTTCCTGCATCAACTGAATCTAGGATCTGCATTTTGTATCTGCCTTCTGTTCTTGCGCGCAGGTCAATAACGGGTAATTTAGTATCTTATGTTGCTGTGCTCCCCTGCGGCAGAGCTTGTTTTAGGCAACTTGTCTATCTTGCCATAGATAAAGCCTGAGGGCAATGTCAGGGCAGAAGATCTGGTCTAACAGCCTTGGTTCTGGATACTGACTGCTCGTGTCTCCACTTAGCGATTTCAGCGTGATTACCGCCTCTAAGCACCTCTGGAACTTCTAAATCTCGCCAAACGGCAGGCTTGGTATAGCTCGGATACTCAAGCAAACCATCACTGTGAGACTCTTCAACCAGGCTCTCGGCATTGCCGATAACTCCAGGAATGAGCCTTGCAATGGCTTCAATCATGGCAAGGGATGCAACTTCCCCACCATTTAGGACATAGTCACCAAGGCTGATAAGTCTCACTTCAGCCTTGTCCTTAGCCCAGTCAAAGACTCTCTGGTCAATACCTTCGTAACGACCACAGGCAAAGACTAGGTGCTCCTTTTGAGCTAATTCTTGAGCGGTTGCCTGCTTGAAGAGTTCACCGGCAGGAGAAGGGACAATCAACACTGTTGAACCATCAGGTTTAGTAATTCATCGAGAGCTTCGCCCCAAGGTTCTGGCTTCATCAGCATGCCAGCGCCACCACCGTAAGGAGAGTCGTCTACGGTCTTGTGTTTATCGTGGGTGTAATTGCGAAGATCAACTGCTTTGAAGTCAATGACCATGTTCTCTTGGGCTTTACCTAGAAGGGAAATATCTAGGGCTGCAAAGTATTCAGGAAAAATGGTGATCGCATCGATACGCATGATTACTCCCCCGATTCCTCTAGTTCTTCAAACAAACCTGCAGGTGGGGTTACCGAAATGTATTGCTCTTGGATGTTTACCTCGGGAACAATAGCCTTCACAAATGGAACCATCACTTCACGATCATCTGTAGTTTTGATAATCAACATGTCCTGTGACGGGTAATCCTCAACACGAAGAACTGTTCCAACTTGAACACCATCGCGGAGAACCTTTAGTCCAACTAGTTGCTGTTGGTACCAAGCCTCTGGTTCTGAAGGAACTTCGGTGAGATCTTGTTCAACAAGAAGGATGGCTTTGATTAGAGATTCAGCTTGAGTGCGATCTGTCACACCGTCAAGGAATAGAACTGGCTGAGCGTTATACCAACGGAGTTCGGTAACCGTAACGGTCTTACCAAACCAGGGTGAGGAATCTGGAACTTGAAGTTCAAAGGTTGCACCTGGAACGAAACGTTCATTCGGAGCATCTGTGTATAGCTCCAGCTTGATAGCACCTTTTAGGCCGTGGGCCTTAAGTAACCGACCGACCCGAAGGCTAGTCTTACTAGAAATCGTTATCTACTACGTCTACGCGCACCTTCTTGCCATCGGCAAGAGCGTTAATGATGGTGCGCAGTGCTTTAGCGGTGCGTCCGTTGCGCCCGATCACGCGGCCAAGATCGTCAGGGTGAACGTGAATCTCTAGCAAATCTCCACGATTGGTAGAGCGTTCAGTGACGGTGGCATCCTCAGGATGATCCACAATTCCTTTAACCAGGTGTTCGAGCGCAGCGGCAAGCACGACTAAGCCTCTTCTGATTTAGCAGGCTCAGCAGCTTCAGCTGCTTCCTCTGCAGGTGCAGCTTCTGCTGCTACTTCTTCGACAACTTCTGCAGCAGC
>RFNI01000179.1 GCA_009927245.1 Actinomycetota bacterium
CTATCAACTGCTCTAACCAGAGTTGCAACAGCAAGACTTGAAGCAGAGACCCTTGAGGTCGGGGCAAGGTCCATTAACAAGCAGGCAATTGATGAAGCTCGAGAGAAGGCAGAGGCAATCATCTCTGCTGCTGAGATTGAAGCTAGATCCGTTCTAGCCGATGCTCAAACTAAAGTTGCTGAACGCCTGCATACACTTGATACTGAAGAGAGAAAGCTTGCTTTGGAAAAAGAAAGTATTCTCACTTATCTAAACAACTTGAAACAAGTTATAGATCAGATAAATAAAGACATAGCTTAGGAGCGGGGAATGTCAGCACCAACCAACTTTAGAATTCAACATGCATTTCAGTTTGGTTTGTTAGGTGGACTGGGTGTGCTGACTGCCATTGCGCTAGGCAACGCGGCAATCTCCCTTGCAGGAATCATTACTTCAATCATCACTGCACTATTTATTACCTTAGGTCTTGAACCACTTATCCAGGTTCTTCAAAAGAGAGTCAAGAAGCGTTCATACGCAATCACCATTGTTGTTCTTGGTCTCCTCGCCCTAATCACTACCGTGATTTTGGTTATATTGCCTCCACTGATCACTCAAACCAGTTCCTTCATTGTCCAGCTTCCACAATTACTTCGTGACTTCCTATCTCTACCTTGGGTGCAGAGTGCAGATGCAAACCTAGGTGGAACAATCAGCTCGGCACTGAATTCAACAACTGAGTATTTAGTTGACAGCAAGAACTGGCCTAACCTTCTTGGCGGTGTTGTTCAAGTTGGTATTACTCTCTTCAACGGAGTAATCGGTGCTCTTACCGTATTCATCTTGACTCTGTATTTCATGGCAGCACTACCAAGCATCAAGCGTGTGAGCATCAACCTAGTTGCTAAGAGCAAGAGAACTCGAGTCGCAGGTCTAGTTGACCAGGTTATTTCATCTATTGGTAAGTATGTGATGGGTCAGGTAGTTATCGCATCCATTAACGCCTCTGTCGTGTTCACAACCATGCTCATCGCAGGAGTTGAGTTTGCTGTTGTTCTAGCCTTCGTTGACTTCCTGCTGGTCCTAATCCCAATCGTGGGTGCAATGGCCGGTTGGACTCTGGTAGTTCTAGTCACACTAGCTAGCTCTTCAGTTCAGACAGCCGTCATTGTTGCTATCTTCCTAGCCGTATACCTCCAGGTCGAGGCATACATTATTGGCCCAAAGATCATGACTAAGACAGTCAACGTGCCGGGTTCTTTGATTGTGGTGGCTGCCTTAGCTGGTGGTTCCCTGGCTGGAGTTCTAGGTTCACTACTTGCTATTCCAGTTGCTGCGGCACTGTTGCTGATTATGCGTGAGGTCTGGATTCCTCACCAGGAGCTCAAGTAGTTTCTAGAGGGCAATGAAAGCTGGTAGCGGATAAGCTGCCGGATTGACGATTCTAGTTATTTCATCTAGCACTCGCTTCGTTGCATTTTCCCCTACCCAGAGATGTTTAGCATCAGCTACATTTACCAGTTCAATCTCGTCGATGATACTGAACCTAACCGCAGCTTCATGAGGCTTTAGATAGTCATCGTGTTCCGGAATAAGTGCAACGAGTTTCTTATCAACAGTGTTCCAACGATCTAGTTCTTCATCCGATGTTCTGTGTAATGGGGGTGAGAGCAAGATTGCTCCAAGCACTTCATGATCAGGCCCATACTTCAAAGCCAGTTCAGTTCCAAAAGACCAACCAACTAGCCATGGGTTAGGTAGTCCCGCCTCAGTTACAAACTTCACTGCAGCACGAACGTCAAAAGCTTCTGCTCGACCGCCATCAAACTCACCTTCACTTGTTCCATGCGGTGAGCTAGTTCCTCTGGTGTTGAATCTAAGAACTGCAAGATCTGCTAGTTGAGGTAGTCGGTTAGCAGCCTTACGGTAGATGTGTGAATCCATAAACCCACCTGCTGTTGGTAGTGGGTGCAAAGTGATCAGTGTTGCTACCGGAGCTTTATCTTTAGGCAGAGCAAGTTCTGCAATTAGCTTTAGGCCATCTTCGGTATGTAGCTGGAAGAGTTCCCTCTTACTTGGTAGTTCAACAGAAGAGCGAATGTCTATGTGGCTCAAAGCAGTCTTCCTTGATACTTCTGCCAGCAAACATTGTGGAAGTGTCGTCTCGTTGAAACATCTAGCGCACTTTCCCAAACAACTACGTGTGAGATACCTGGACCGAAGGTGATATGACAACCTGGACATTTCCAGATTTTGTCACCATCTGCCGTCTTACCTGAAGTTGTCTGAACAGAAAACTCAATTCCGTTTTTGAAGACAGTCTTCTTGATGCCGTCTCTGAGCCTTGCGATATCCATCGGCTCTTCGTCATCACCGCGACTGAAACCTTTGGGTTTATTGTTCCTACCCATTACTAGTACCAGTTGAACTTGTTTGAGTGTGCGAAGGCACCGCAGGGAGATTGGTAACGGTTCTTGATATAGTTCACACCCCAGCGAATTTGAGTCTCTGGGTTGGTTTTCCAGTCTGCACCCATTGATGCCATCTTTGCACCAGGCAGCGCCTGCGGGATTCCATAAGCACCAGAGGATGAGTTATAGGCGTTCACTCTCCAATTGGATTCCCTGTTCCAAAGAGCTACTAAACAGGAGTACTGATCACCACCCCAGCCACTTTTAGCTAGCAGGTCGTAGGCAAATTGCTGGACGGTTCCAATCGGTGGCGTCTCCGCGTTAGCGATGTGGACAGCCTCATCACCGGTAACAATCTCCCAGCCACCTCGTGCATAGCTGATGGTTTGAGTTGTGGTGTATTGGAAGAACTGAGCCTCTTCGTCAGAGGATTCAAAATACGCGTAAGCGTTAGAACCTGATCCACCGTAGGGGTCCACTACTGTGACCAAGACATAGCTTCCAGCAAAGGCAAAAGCTAAGAGGGTCATCACAAAGTTACGAAGTCTCTTACCTAGATCCAGGTGAAGGATCTTGCCGAAACGGGTATTACCGAGAAGTTTCTGTGCGAGGCGTTGGCGAAGCGGAGGACGAACTAGTTCGTATCTACCCATTGCTTCACCGCCTTCAAGACCAACCTCAAGTTTACCTTAGACCCCGTTTTTCAGGGGTTTTCGGGGCTAACCCTTAGGAATTACTTGGTTTGGGCAGGTCTTGAGGACTCTAACCATGCTGGCTCGCTCAGCGCTTGTTACCCAGAGGTTGTATTTGTATTTCACAGCTATCTGTCTAGCCACGTAAGGGCACCAGTAAGCCCTTCTAGGCGGTAACCAGGAGGCAGCATCACTATCGCTCTTCTGCTGGTTGGTAGGACCATCAACTGCCAGTAGGTTCAGTGGGTCGTTGTAGAAGGAGTATCTTTTTGAGCTGGATAGCTTCTGAGCACCCTTTTGCCAAGCGTCGCTGACAGCAACAACGTGGTCAATCTGAACTTCAGAGGATGTTCCAACTCCCCTAACAAAGTTGATGACCTGACCGGTGTATGGGTCGTTTAGGGTACCTGTCCCAACAGTGCAGCGAGGTGAAGATCTGAAGGTGATGTTCGTTAAGTCTCTTTTGAGAATATAGTTTCTAGCATCACATTCTCCAATGTCTCCCCAGCCATCACTGAAGAGATCTCTGTCGTAACCTGTCTGTGGAGCTCTACCCTTGGTAGCTAACTTGGCAAGAATCTGAGTTGCTTTAGGAACTGTTGCAGCATCCGAAGGTTCAAATGGGCCTACAAGTGCGGTCAGCAGAACTGAAACAAATAAAGCTTTAGCTATTTGCTTTCTCAAGGATGCTTTCCCTCTGTAAGACTTCAACAACCTTCTCAATGAAGGCGTCAACTTGGTATTCGGCATAGCCTCCCCTTTGGGTCTTGAATGCAATAAGTCTTACCTGTTTCACTGTTAATTCTGTGTCATTAGCTAGGTGCGTTGCAACAAGGGAACAGAACTTATCTACCTGTCTACGGTTATAGCCTCGGTAAGGGAACCCGCGACGTTTAAACTTCCTTCGCCTCCGGTTAGCCAATCGGTTCAGCAACAGCTCTTTACCTTCAGCAAAAAGCACATTGAACTCCTCTAAGCCAACTACTCTGATGCTTTGCTCAAGCTCACGAGCTGCAAATACATCTTCAAGTTTCTCCATGGCAGCATCAACTGCTGAGATGCTGTATCCGTCTTTTACCAGTTTGAATCGGACAGATCTGATTGACTCGGCAGAAAGAATGGTGCTCTCAGGGTTGGTGAACTGCTGTCTGGCGTATACTAAAAACTCATTGACCTGTGTCAGGTCGTAACCGCGCTTGCGCTTACCAGCTCTACTGAATTCGTAACTCACGTCTCTATTGTCGCAGTCTATTTAGAAGAGTCGGCTCGCAAGCATCATCAAGAGATACCCACTTAGCGCTGATGGCAACATGGAGTCAAGGCGGTCCATCACTCCACCGTGACCTGGAATCCAAGAAGACATGTCCTTGACCCCGAGATCACGCTTGATTAGCGATTCAGCAAAATCGCCTAGAACAGCAGATAGCAGAACAACTCCTGCAATTAGAGCACCAAACCACCAAGGTAGTTCAAGTAACCAAACTGTGAGTCCAATTGCAGATGCCAATGCGAACAGCACTGAAACTCCAAAGCCTTCCCAAGACTTCTTAGGGCTGACCTTAGGAAGCATTGGGTGCTTACCCAGCTTTCTACCAAACAGGTAAGCACTGCTGTCAATAAGGATCACGCTGACCACGACTGTGATGATCCAAAACTTACCGTCAACGACCTCATCGTGAGCTGGCTCACGAATCAACAGAGCAGCGAAGCTCATGGTCAATGGAAGGTAGATGACCACAAAAGCTGCAGCACTGAAGTCTCGAATGATTTCAGAAAAAGATCTCTTGAAAGATGCGTGGCTGAGAACTAGTTGAACTCCACGCCAGAGCATCAGTGCAGCAACAATAGCTAGCACTCCTAGCCACTGCCAGAGTTCTCCACCGATGTATGCAAGTGGCATCACTAGTGCCGATCCAGCAGTTACCGGGATTCTAGGAACGTACCAGTTCTTTTGTCTTAGAGCGGTTGAGAGTTCCCAGGCTCCTGCAGCACAGGCAAGAGCAATGAGCAACAAACAGTTCTTTGATAAAGAGCACTGAACCCAGAAACGTAAAGCCAAGAATCAACCCAAAGATTACAGATTGGGAGAGACTCCTGGAGGTTTTGGTTTCAGCGGTACTCAAACTAAACCTCTAGAAGTTCAGTCTCTTTACGCTTTAGAGCTTCATCAATAGCGTCAACGTGAGATTTAGTAACAGCTTCAAGTTCTTTTTCAGCACGAGCTAGATCATCATCACCAGCAAGGCCGTCTTTCTTGAGAGCATCAAGATCGTCCTTAGCCTTGCGTCTAATGTTTCTAACTGCGACTCTGTGATCTTCAGCTTTAGTCTTCACGATCTTTACGTAGTCTTTGCGGCGCTCTTCAGTTAGCTCTGGAAGGCTGACACGAACTAGGTTTCCATCGTTAGTGGGGTTAGCACCAAGGTTAGGCATATCTCTAATTGCCTTTTCAATTGCAGCAAGTGCACCCTTGTCGTAAGGAGTCACAACGATTGTTCTAGCCTCAGGGTTAGCAATAGCGCCTAGAGATGAAAGAGCAGTTGGTGTGCCGTAGTAATCGATCATTAGTCTCTGGAACATTGCAGGGTTAGCTCTACCTGATCTAATCGTGGCAAAGTCTTCCTTAGCTGACTCAACAGCCTTGTTCATCTTGTCTCCAGCTGTTGCCAGAATATCTGAAATCATTTCCTTCTCCTTGTTCTAAAAACTTACGAGCTTACGCGAGTTCCAAGCTTCTTACCCAGTAGGGCCTTGGTGATGTTACCCTCAGGCTGCATACCGAAAACCACCATCGGAATGTTGTTGTCCATGCAAAGGCTAAACGCAGTTGAGTCAACAACCTTTAGACCCTGCACAAGAGCTTCCTGGTAGGTCAAAGCTTCAAGCTTCTTAGCCTTTGGATCCTTCTTCGGATCTGCTGAGTAAACTCCGTCAACACCGTTTTTTGCAACCAGAACTTCTTCAGCGTGAATCTCAAGTGCTCTTTGAGCAGCAACAGTGTCAGTTGAAAAATAAGGAAGACCTGCACCAGCACCAAAAATTACTACTCGACCCTTTTGCATGTGTCTGATGGCACGAAGAGGAATGTATGGCTCAGTGACCTGTGCCATTGAGATTGCTGACTGAACACGAGTGTCACAACCTGCTTGTTCTAGGAAGTCTTGAAGGGCTAGAGCATTCATGACGGTACCCAACATACCCATGTAGTCGGCACGGGCACGATCCATACCGCGCTGAGAAGCTCTGCACCTCTAAAGAAGTTACCGCCACCGACCACTACAGCAATTTCAACCTTCTTGGCTGCTTCTGCGATCTCTTTAGCAATACCTGAAACGATGTCCGGGTTGACACCTAGATTGCCACCACCAAAAGCTTCACCAGATAGTTTCAGTAAGACACGACGTGGGGTTGATGGCATGGCTATCCCTCTCAAAGACTTTGGTTCTCTCCTAGTTTAGGCTCGGTAAGTAAAAAGGCTCGGTCTTTCGACCGAGCCAATTCACTTTAAAGCTTTTAGTTATGCACCAACGCGTAGTCTCACGAATGAAGACACGGTTAGGCCGTGCTGCTCTAGGACCTTAGCAACGCTTAGCTTGTTGTCCTTAGCGAAGTCCTGCTCCAGTAGGCAGTTTTCCTTGAAGAATCCCTTTACGCGACCTTCAACGATCTTCTCTAGTGCTGCTTCTGGCTTACCTTCGTTACGAGCAGTCTCTGTTGCAATGCGACGCTCGGTGTCAACGATGTCCTGAGGAACATCAGCGAAGTCAAGTAAGTTGGGCTGAATGCTGCAATGTGAACTGCAACATCGTGAGCTGTCTCAACATCTGACCCCTTGAACGCTAGCAAAACACCAACCTGTGGAGGTAGGTCCTTTGATGTGCGGTGTAGGTAAGCGTCGATGTTGTCATCTGAAACTACGTGACCTTACGAAGTTCAACCTTCTCGCCCATGATTGCAGCTTCGTCAGTGATTGCATCGCCAACAGTCTTACCTGAAACAGATGCAGCTAGACCAGCTTCAACAGTCTCAGCACCGGCAGCAGCAATTGCATCAGCAATTAGATCACCAAGAGCAACAAACTTCTCAGCCTTAGCTACGAAGTCAGTTTCACAAGCAAGTTCGATTAGGTAACCCTTGTTGCCTGCAACACGAGCAATGATGATTCCGTTGCTTGTGGTGCGGCCTTCACGCTTGGTAACACCCTTTAGACCCTTAAGGCGAAGAACTTCCATCGCCTTGTCGACGTCACCGTTTGCTTCATCAAGAGCTGACTTGCAGTCCATCATTCCCGCGCCTGAGCGCTCACGCAGAGTCTTTACATCTGCAGCAGTGTAGTTTGCCATGCTTATTCAGCTTCCTTCTCAGTTACGGTTTCAACAGCAGGAGTATCTTCAACTACTGCTACTTCTTCAACAGCAGGAGTTGCTTCAACTACTGCTTCAACAGCTGGTGCAACTTCAGCCTGAGCTGCAGCGCTAGCTAGTAGCTCCTGCTCCCAGTCAGCTAGAGGTTGAACCTGCTCTGGCTTAGAGTGCTTCTGCTTTAGACCTTCAGCAACTGCATCTGCGATAACGCGGGTTAGCAGGTGAACTGAACGAATAGCATCGTCGTTTCCAGGGATACCAATGGTGACCTCATCTGGGTCACAGTTGGTGTCAAGAATTCCAATTACAGGAATACCAAGCTTCTTGCTTCAGTGATTGCTAGGTGCTCCTTGATTGTGTCAACAACCCAGATCGCTGATGGAGTCTTGGTTACGTTACGAACACCACCAAGAGTCTTCTCTAGCTTTACCTTCTCGCGAGAAAGAATCAAAAGTTCCTTCTTGGTGTATCCAGACTTCTTGGTGTCCTTGAAGTCCATGACCTCAAGTTCCTTTAGACGTGCAAGACGCTTTGAAACAGTCTGGAAGTTAGTTAGAAGACCACCCAACCAACGCTCGTTGATGTATGGCATACCAACACGAAGAGCCTCAGTTGCAATTGCTTCCTGAGCCTGCTTCTTGGTTCCTACGAACAAGATGGTTCCACCGTTAGCAACTAGGTCCTTAGTGAACTCGTATGCCTTGTCGATGTGGGTTAGTGACTTCTGTAAGTCAATGATGTAGATGCCGGCGCGGTCAGTTAAGATAAAGCGCTTCATCTTTGGGTTCCATCGTCTGGTCTGGTGACCAAAGTGAACGCCGCTGTCTAGCAGCTGGCGAACGGTTACTACTGCCATGGCAGTATCTCCTTTATGACGCAGTAATGCGTCGATCAGTTAATAGCAATAAACGGCTGTCTATTGCTCCTGGTGTCGCACCCGATTCACCCGTGAAACTTATGGGACTGATAAACCGGTGTGTTATTCGACACGCGAAGTCGGAAAACAGCAAAAACTTAAGGCTTTTAGGTCTTGGATTTTTGCGGCTAACCGCTAGTTACCAGCATACCAGCGGAACGGGGAGGTTTTCCACCCCTTCAACAAGGCTTAACCCTGAAGTAAACAAAGGCACCAATCTTGACTCATGAAACTGACCTTTTTCCTCTTGCTGGCCTTCTTTTCCTCAGTAAACCCAGCCAGTGTCGCCTCAGAACCGCTAGTTATGCCCATTTCTGGCGCTAGCCACCTAGATGGTGATCAACCAGTATGAAGCCCGCTGACGGAATACGGGGCAGGTCATCGAGGGGTAGACCTTGAGGCCCGATTGGAACCGAGGTCATAGCCCCAGTTTCAGGTGAGATTAGCTTCTCAGGACAGGTTGGCTACCGGAATCCATCACTATCTTGTTCGGCAATAGTTTCAGAGCTTCACTTGAGCCAGTTGCTCACAGTTGATTGAAGGAACACCGGTACTGGCAGGAGAAGTTATTGGGACAGTATGTGAACCAGATATCTCGTATCAGTGGCACTGCGAGTTCACCTGCCTGCACTTTGGAACCAGAACCGACTCCGGATACTTCTCTCCCCTGGCTTTACTCGGTGTTCTAGCACCTAGCCGGTTGGTCCCGTTAGGCGATCAAGCTCTTGGGTGAGCGTTCTTGTATCCATCTCTAAGTCGTTCAACGGACACGTGAGTGTATATCTGAGTGGTACTAAGACTTGCGTGTCCAAGGAGTTCTTGAACAGCTCGAAGATCTGCACCACCGTCAAGCAAGTGAGTTGCTGCAGTGTGACGCAAAGTGTGAGGGCCTGCAACACCAGTTGGTGTATTGACGAGAAGACTTGCAACTAGTTGATAGACGGCTCTCACTCCAAGTCTCTTTCCCTTTGAGTTAATCAATAACGCTTGTTCCCCTGCCGAAGGTGTCAGGGATGCTCGAACATTTAGCCAGTTATCTAATGCATCTCTAGCTGGTAGCCCAAAAGGGACAACTCTCTCCTTTGCACCCTTACCCATAACCCTGATGATGTTTCTACCTAGATCAACAGAAAGCAGATCTAATGAACAAAGTTCACTAACACGACAACCAGTCGCGTAGAGCATCTCAAAGACCAGCCGATCTCTAATCGCATTCGCATCCCCGGTTTCAGCTAAGACCTTGAGGTGACTAAACACTTCTTCTAAAGAGTCTTTGGCAACAACTTTTGGAAGGTGTCTTTCAGCCTTAGGAGATTTGAGTCTTTGACCTGGATCTGCGTTGACTAACTTCTCTGCAGCTAGCCACGCAGTGAAAGATCTAATGGCTGCGCTCTTGCGAGCAAGAGTGCTCTTAGCAGAATCGCGTTGACTCACAGCCCACAACCACTCGCGCAGTAGTTCCAGGTTGATATCTGTTACCTGAGTTACTTTTTGTGATTCCAAATAGTCAGCTAAATCTAGAACGTCAGTGAGGTATGCCTTGACTGTGTTTTTGGAGTAACCGCGACCAGCGACAAGGGTTTCTGCGAACCGATGTGCTTGACTGACGATTTCACTCTGCATACTTCAAAGCGTATTTCAGCGTTTCATCCATCCGTTGGAGGTTGGAGTTGCCAAA
>RFNI01000169.1 GCA_009927245.1 Actinomycetota bacterium
AACGCGCGCGCCACTTAGCCAACTCAATTTTGGGAAATACTGCTGCAACACCGCAGATCAACAGTGAGAACAAGACGTAGCGGTTTCCATACTTATCGTTATCGATAAAAGCACCGAAGGTCTCATTACGTGAGAGCCACCAGATGGCAATGCTCAAACCTAGGTTCAACAAATACAGCGCACCTCGAGAGTTACGCCAAGTACGAAGGTAGAAAGCAATGGATGCAGTTGCACCAAGGGCAAGGTATAGACCCAGCTGAGACTTCTGTGGATTATCCCCCAGAATGCCGTGAACATAAGCTCCGGCATAACCAAGCAGTAGTCCTAGCGGTAAACCGTATAGAGCACGAATAGCAGGCTTGAACCAAGGCAGGAAATTAGGGCTTGCCACTCTTAACTTCTCTGGCTCATCAAAACGGAATTCAATACCATCGGCAACTGAGTATGTGTCACGGTGAATGGTCACCTGGCTGGCGTGAGCCTCTAGAGCAGCCTTCTTTAGAGCTGCTGTCTTTGGTCCACCAACTGCAAAAGTGAATCGCTCACCTGGTTCAGCTATCACATAGAACACCGGCTTCTTACCTTTGACATTCTTGCGGAATCTTCTAAGCGCCATCGCTGTTGCGTCATGAGTCTTTTTGTGATCTGGATGACCGTAACCACCCTGAGCGTTATAGGTAACAACTGCATCAGGTTTGAAATCTCTCATCACCTGATAAATATCATCAGAGACGACTGCTGTTGAAACAGCACTTAGAGAAAGTAAATCGAGCTTCAGTGGAGTGGTCGGTTGACCAAAGTTACCGATCCTCATACCGGAATCAAGGTAACTTCTAGTACCGGCGAACTTAAAGTTGGTCACACCAAGAGCAGCCATTGCATTCTTTAGCTCCCCTGATCTAAATGCACCCATGGCTGCTTTGTTGGCTTCTAGTGACTTTAGTTCTTCAAGCTTTGCCTTACCGCGTTCACCTCTGGTGAGGGTAAGTAGAAATACCTCAGCTCCTCGAGCAATAGCATCTGCCATTACATGTGCGCTCTGCAGGCTCTCATCATCAGGATGAGCGTGCACCAAGAGAATGCGTTTAGCGCTGAAACTTTGTTTAGCCATAAGAAAAACCTTAGTTGAGAGTTCAAGCATCTTGACCATTTCAGAGCACTCGGCTAAGTTAGTTAGGTAACCCTAACTTCGAATGGTCTGATAACCATCGCGAAAGGAAATTTTGTTAGCTAACTTTCTAATTGGCCTCCGTGAGGGCCTAGAAGCCGCTCTAATCGTCAGCATTCTTGTTGCATACCTAGTCAAAACAAACAACCGTAAAGGCGCTAACCAGGTGCTCTGGGGCGTTGCCATTGCCGTCCTGACCTCTGTCCTAGCCGGTGTTGCTATTGCCGAGTTCATCGAGGTGGTTCCTGAAGGAACTAACGAGATCATCGCAGGTCTTGCTTCAATCATTGCTGTGTTCTTTGTAACCTGGATGATCTTCTGGATGGCTAGACAGGCTAGAGGCCTAAAGGCAGAGCTACACGAAAAGATTGACACCGCAGTGAAGGCTTCTGCTCTTTCTCTGGTCGGTGTGGCATTCTTCGCGGTAATTAGAGAAGGTATCGAAACGGCAGTCTTTATCTGGAGCGCTAGCCGTGCAACCGGTAATGACACCAACCCAGTTCTTGGTGCAGCTCTTGGTCTAATCACAGCAGCAGTTCTTGGTTATCTGATTTACCGAGGAGCGCTAAAGATTACTTGAGCAAATTCTTCAAATACACCGGAGCGTTCTTGATTATCGTTGCCGGCGGAATCTTGGCTTATGGAGTTCATGAACTTCAGGAGATCGGTTGGTTCCCATTCCTAACCGATACCAGTTATGACCTATCTGGAGTAATCGAAGAAGATGGTGCTCTAGACACACTACTTAGAGGAACTATCAGCTTTAGATCAAAGCCTTCAATGCTTGAGAGCCTGGTCTGGTTCGCCTACGTAATTCCGGTAGCTTACCTATACCTGAAGCCAGCTAAAAAGAACTAGCCAGCGTTTTCGTTAGCGCGCTTCTTTGCAGAAGTGTTTCTCGCACGAATGTTGGCATCTAGTTCAACCTTACGAATACGAGTTGCCTCAGGGGTAACCTCAACACACTCGTCTTCTCTAGCGAACTCTAGACACTCTTCCAAAGAAAGCTTCTTCGGTGGAGTTAGTGACTGGAATTCATCGCTAGAAGATGCACGCATGTTGGTTAGCTTCTTCTCCTTGGTGATGTTCACATCCATGTCATCAGCTCTAGAGTTTTCACCAACAACCATTCCGGCATAAACCTCTTGGGTTGGGTCAACAAAGAATGATCCACGCTCTTGCAGAGCAATCATCGCAAACGGTGTTGCAACACCGGCACGGTCTGCAACGAGAGATCCGTTGATGCGGGTAACAATCTCTCCAGCCCAAGGCTCATAGCCCGCTGAGATAGCGTTAGCGATACCGGTTCCCTTGGTCGAGGTTAGGAACTCAGTTCTAAACCCGATAAGACCGCGTGATGGCACTAGGAACTCCATGCGAACCCAACCGGTTGAGTGGTTCACCATGTTCTTCATACGGCCCTTACGTGCAGCCATCAGCTGAGTCATAGCACCTAGGAACTCTTCTGGAACGTCAATGGTTAGGTCTTCAACAGGCTCGTGTAGTTTGCCATCAATCTTCTTGGTAACTACCTGAGGCTTACCAACGGTTAGCTCGTAACCTTCACGACGCATCTGCTCAACAAGGATTGCGAGAGCTAACTCTCCACGGCCCTGGACTTCCCAAGCATCTGGTCTATCAGTTGGCAAAACCTTGATCGATACGTTACCGATAAGTTCTTTATCCAAACGGTCTTTAACCAAACGAGCGGTAACCTTGGCACCCTTAACACGACCAGCCATCGGAGATGTGTTAATACCAATAGTCATCGAGATAGCAGGATCATCAACGGTGATCATCGGGAGAGGGCGAACATCGTTCGGGTCAGCAAGAGTTTCACCGATGGTGATGTTCTCAATACCAGCTACCGCAACAATGTCACCTGCAGTTGCAGATTCAGTTGGGAAACGATCTAGTGCTTTGGTCTTTAGTAGTTCAGTGATCTTCACAGTCTGAGTGGTGCCATCCTGACGAACCCAAGCAACCTGCTGGCCCTTACGGATAGTTCCGTTGAATATACGAAGTAGTGCTAGACGGCCAAGGAAAGGAGAAGCGTCAAGGTTTGTAACGTGAGCCTGTAGTGGGGCTTCGTCATCAAATACCGGAGCTGGGATGTGCTTCAAGATTGCAGCGAATAGCGGCTCTAGATCTTCTGAATCTGGCATGGTGCCATCAGCAGGCTTAGTTAGAGATGCACGACCAGCACGACCAGAAGCATAGATAACTGGCAGCTCAAGAATTGAGTCAATGTCTAGATCTGGAACATCTTCGTGGATGTCGCTTGCAAGACCTAGAAGTAGATCGTGAGTTTCCTCAACAACCTCATCGATACGAGCATCTGGACGGTCAGTCTTGTTGACCAAAAGAATAACGGTCAGGTTAGCTTCCAGTGCCTTACGTAGCACGAAGCGAGTCTGTGGCAGAGGACCTTCAGATGCGTCAACTAGAAGAACAACACCGTCAACCATAGATAGACCACGTTCAACTTCTCCACCGAAGTCAGCGTGTCCTGGGGTGTCGATCACGTTGATGGTGATCTCTTTACCGTTGGCGCTAGCACCTTTGTATGAGATGGCAGTGTTCTTAGCAAGGATCGTAATTCCCTTTTCGCGCTCAAGATCACCTGAGTCCATGACACGCTCACCTAGGTTGGCGTGGTCACCGAAAGAACCGGTCTGGCGAAGCATGGCATCGACCAAAGTGGTCTTACCGTGGTCTACGTGAGCCACGATAGCTACGTTACGGATGTCGTCTCTTGTTACTTGGGCCATTACAGGGTCCTTTAGGCATAGTTCAGCGACGCACGAAATGTCGCTCGAACGCTTAGATTGTGTGGGCTAACAAAAGCCCTAGTGCTTAAAGTCTAACCGAGGCACACCCTAAAGTGTGCCTCGGTAGATTAAAGCCTGATTAAGCCTTACTTCCCTGCTGTTGCAAGGAGCTTGGCACGTGCCTCACGGCGCTTCTTTTGCTCCGCTGGGTCTGGAACTGGAACCGCAGCCAGCAATGACTTGGTGTATAGCTCCTGAGGGTCGTTTAGAATCTGGTCACGCGGGCCGACTTCAACCAACTTACCGTTCTGCATCACAGCAATACGATGAGCCAAGATGTCCACCACAGCAATGTCGTGAGTGATGAACAAACAAGCGAACTTTAGTGAGTCCTGAAGTTCCTGAAGAAGATCTAGGAAACGAGCCTGAACTGACACGTCAAGAGCTGAGGTTGGCTCATCTGCAATCAAAAGCTTCGGTGATAGCGCTAGTGCTCTAGCGATACCAACGCGCTGCTTCTGACCACCAGATAGCTCGTGAGGGTAACGGTTACGGTATGAACGAGGAAGTTCAACTGAGTCCAGTAGATCTTCAACACGTCTGTTGAGTTCGTCTCCCTTAGCTTCTCTCGCTAGTAGGAGAGGCTCACCGATGCTCTCACCGATAGGTAAACGAGGGTTTAGAGAAGAAGCTGGGTCCTGGAACACAATTCCTGTGTCCTTGCGGAAGGACTTTAGGTTGCGCATCTTTGCACCAGCAATTTCGTTGCCAAGGATCTTGATAGAACCATCATGAACTGGAAGTAGACCGATAGCAGCTCGACCAACAGTGGTCTTACCTGAACCAGACTCACCTACCAAACCAAGAATTTCACCAGGCTGGATTGAGAATGAAATGTCATCCACAGCTCTAAACGCAGGAATACGTCCACGCTTTGGGTACTCAATAACTAGGTTGGTAACTTCAAGCACTGGAGCAGCCTTGGCTGCAAGTGCCTCAAGTGTTCTAACTGCAACTGAACCAAGCTTTGGAACAGAAGCTAGAAGAGACTGGGTGTATGGGTGCTTAGGGTTGTTGAAGATAACAGCTGAAGTGTCATTTTCAACAGTTAGACCATCCTTCATAACCAAGATTCGGTCGCTCAAGTCAGCGACAACACCCATATCGTGAGTAATCAAAAGAACAGCTGAGTTCAGCTTGTCCTTCAGGTTTCTCATAAGGTCAAGAATTTCTGCCTGAACTGTTACGTCCAGAGCAGTGGTTGGCTCATCAGCAACTAGTAGAGCAGGGTCACAGGCTAGAGCCTGGGCGATCATTGCACGCTGACGCTGACCACCAGAAAGTTGGTGAGGATACTTGTCGAAAGCCTGAACTGGGTTAGGAAGTTCAACCATGGTTAGAAGTTCAATAGCGCGGTCTCTCGCAACAGCCGGGCCCATCTCGAAGTGGTTACGCAGAACCTCAACGATTTGAGAACCAACTGTGTAGACAGGGTTTAGAGCAGTCATTGGCTCCTGGAAGATGTATGCAACTTCCTTACCTCTGTATCTGCGAAGCACTGCAGCAGGCTGGTTGAGCATCTCAACGCCCTTGACCTTGACGCTACCTGAGCTTCGGGCGTTAGGAGCTAGAAGGCCCATCAGACCCATCGCAGTAGTTGACTTACCTGAACCAGACTCACCCACGATAGCAAGCACTTCACCTGCACTAAGTGTGAAGTTCATGTCGATTACGGCTGGGTACCAAACGCCTTCAACCCAAAATTCAACATTGAGTCCATCTACTTGCAGGATTGGAGTTGTATCTGCCATTTTGATCAGTTACCTTTCTTAGCCAATAACAATTGGTTTAATTCAAACTTCTGAGGGGTAGGATTTTGAACATGCTCAAACCCTACGTTTATCGCCCTAGATCCAGCTGGGTTTACCTCGTTTTGGTCGTCCTTATTGGAACAGCCACAGCCATTTCCTTTGCAACCGCAGGAAGAACTGCTGACGCCATAAACGCCACTCTTGTCTTCATTGCTTTGTCCATTTTCATTTGGGTTTTCCTGGTTGGACCCAAAATTGTTTACTCTGTTCAAACCCTCGTAATCCATAACCCATTCACTAGAGTCACCATCGGTTGGGCAAGTGTTGAAGAGTTCGAAGCTAGATTCAGCTTCACTGTTGTCACTCAAACCAAGAAGGTCTCCGCTTGGGCTGCACCCGCACCCACCAAGTTCCAAACTAGAAGAATCAGAGATGCCGACCTCAACAGAGTTGGCAGTCAGCACAGAACCGGTCATGCCCAAGAATCCGACAGTAACGCTGCTCTTGAGCTTGCTCTCCGATACCAAGAGAGTGCGACTAGACACAACGAGCTCATTGAGCTCCACGAGGTTAGGGTCAATACCCAAGCCCTCGTAGGTGTTGTTCTGGGAGCAGCACTCCTCTTGATAACTTTTATTCATTAGCTATTTCCTGAAACTATCCGGTCAATTAACTCTTGTTGACGGCGTCGCGAGTAGATGACTTTGCAAGGAATTCCTTGCGCTTAATCTGCTTCTTCTGACGAGGGTCGAAAGCGTCTCTCAAACCATCACCAATGAAGTTGATGCTGAGAGCAATCAAAACAATGATCACACCAGGCCACCAGAACAACCATGGTGCGTATAGAAATTCACCTTGGTGAGTATTGATAAGCACACCGAGAGATACGTCCGGAGCCTGAACACCGAAACCAAGGAATGAAAGACCCGTTTCAACGAGGATCGAGCTTGACAGCAAGAGAGTAGTTGAAACGATGATCACACCAATTGAGTTAGGCAAGATGTGCTTGAAGATGATTCTTGTGTTTGAAGCTCCAGCAACACGAGCAGCATCAACGAATTCACGCTCTCTCAGGGATAGGAACTCACCACGAACCAAACGGGTAAGACCCGTCCATGAGAACAAGCCCAAGAAGATTGCTAGATACAAAACACCTAGGTTACCCATTCTGTAACCGATAACCGCACCGATAAGAATTGAAGGAACGGTAATGATGAAGTCTGTGATTCTCATCATGATTGCGTCGATGATTCCACCGAAGAAACCTGATACAGCACCGACAACTGTTCCGATAACTCCACCAAGAAGGCCGATAACAACCATCACCATGAGTGAAATTTCAGATCCACGAGTTACCTGCGCAAAGTAGTCACGACCGTTAGGCAGTTGACCCATTGGGTGAACTGATGACGGGCAACCATCGGCACAAGGACCAGGATCAAGAATATCCTCGTGTGAGAACTGCCACCATCCGTGGATGGTGATCTTGGCATCATCTGAACCTAGGTGAATACCAGCCGCAGAGTAGACGAAGATAGTGAACAAGATCATAAAGATTAGACCAGCAACAGCCGGCTTGTGGCTGAAGAACTTACGTCTAATAATCTGACTCTGACTTAAGCCTTGAGTCTTTACTTCTTCGAAACCAACTTCAGAAGCGACAGCTACTTGAGAATTTTTCTTAGATTTCTTTGAATCATTTTTCATGTGATTCGCTACTTTCTTATTCTGATACGTGGGTCAAGTGCGGTGTAAATCAAGTCCGCAGCCAAAGTTGCCATAACTGCCAAGAACGCTGTGATTGAGAAGGTTCCCATCAGAAGGTTTAGGTCCTGGCTGACAATCGCGTCGTTAGCCAAGCTACCCATACCCTTCCAGCTGAATACGCGCTCGGTGATAATCGCTCCACCAACGATTCCCGCGATGTCAAACGCGATCAAAGTGGTCAGCGGAATCATTGAGTTTCTCAATGCGTGGCGGAGAATAACTTCACGCTCTGGGACACCCTTAGCTCGAGCAGTTCTGATGTAATCCATACCCAGAACTTCTAGAACAGAAGCACGTGAGTAACGGAGGTAACCAGCAAACGAAATAAGAGTCAGAGCAGTTGTTGGAAGAATCAAGTGGGTCACGATGTCGAGGTTGTTCACCCAGAAGTCGTTTGACTTCATTGCGATGTTGTAAGAACCATCAACCTGAACTGGCTTTCCATCGCTTAGCCTGTAGTACTCCGGCCAAGCCTGCATTGCTCTATCTGCAACAGTGAATAGTGCAACAAAGAATGCTGAGAGCATTGATGATCTGATGATTGGACCTTTGTCGATCTTCGAGAAGAAGTAGCCTACGAAATAGCTAACTGAAAGCATTAGAGCTCCCATGAGCATCAGAATTCCAAAGTTACCTGTCTCGTTCACAATCGTTCCGAATGGCTGATACACAGCAACACCAACTGCAACAGAGGCTATACCTGCGTATAGAGCCTTACGGTTGTGAAGACCAGCGAAAACGTGAGTTAGACCGACTGAAGTGGCCAAACCAAGGAAAGCCACTCCCCAGATACCAAGACCTGGAGTTCTAAACCAGTTTGTGAGACTCAAGACATAGAAAAGCGACATGAAAATCGCAAACGATGAAACCAAGGTGATTAGAACTCGTCTCCTAGTTCCACTTACGAATCCGGCGAGCACTACGGCCAATAGCGCAGAAGTTATCCCATTTGCAACCAGATTTATTTTGGGGTCAACCAAGAAAAGGTTGAACTGAATAGCCATGTATTCCTTCAACATAACTGCAACCCAAAAGATAGGAAGTGAGTAGAGAAGGAATGAAAGGAAAGTTAGAGAGTAGTCAAGTCTCGAATACTGTCTGATCGCACTTAGAACACCGAAGGTAATTCCCAAAACGATAGCAAGAATGGTTGCAGCTGTTACAAGACGAATAGTTACAGGAATAGCTTCAGCGATTTGATCTATAACTGGCAAACGCATAATGGCTGACGTACCAAAGTCTGGTGTTCCAGTTGCGAAGCCAAGAGCCTTCTGAAGCCACAAGAAGTAACGTGCTGGTGGTGGCACATCGAGCTGATAGAACTTTGTTAGCTCAGCCATGATCTGCTCTTTTTTAGGATCCTGTGATTCACGGATACCAGCAAGTGGATCACCCGAGTATGCAGCAAGCTGATAAGTCAGATATGTGGATCCGAACAAAATCAGAAGGGCGATAGAAATTCTGCGACCGATGTACGCTAGCATGCTGAAAATTCTCTTTCTCTACACATCATTACCTACCAATGCTACTAGATGGCACTTATGTTAATGGCTAAGTAAAACTTCTAGACAAAAAATTATTGGTGGCATCCGGAGGGATGCCACCAATAATTTTCAATCAGTTATTTAATTCTGAACTAGTAGTTCGGAATTAGTAACTTAGTGCCCAAGGGTTCCAGGTTACTTCTGGAGCTAGTGGGTTTGGTAGAACATTCTTAATGTCGCTGTTCCATGCTGCGGCACCTGGCCACTGGAACATTGGCAATGAGTAGTAGTTCGACCATAGCTGCTTTTCAGCGTTGATCTTTGTAGTGATCAAGCTTGTAGCGGTCTGCTCCTTCTCGAACTGGCTGAATAGCGAGTCAAGAGTAGGGTCATTCCAACCAGCGCTGTTGTTTGAACCGTCAGATTCGTAGTTTGCGTTACTTCCGGTCTGGGACAGACTTGTCTTAACCCAAGCGAATTCTGCTGAGTCAAAGTAGTTACAGTCAAGTTCTGCGCTCCAACGTGAACGTACAGAGTGCTCAACCTTAATACCAGCCTTTGCAGCTTCAGTAGTGATAACACCAGCGTTGTCAACACGCATTGGGCGTGAGCTAGTTAGGTGTCTTACTGTGATGCTGTTGCTGCCGGCAGCAGCTGATGGGTAGTACTTCTTGACAAGAGCCAAAGCCATAGCTACGCGAGTGGCCTGGTCCTTCTTGAAGTCAGCTACGTATGCACTTGAACCAGCTACAACCTTTGCGTAGTCACCTTCAGAAGTGACAGATAGAAGGCTGTCAAGTGTTGGTGAAGTGCCTGTGAATGAAGGGTCAAAGACCTTTCCTACATAGGTGTTAGCAATTGTCTGGCGAGGAACTACAAGCATATATGCCTTACGTAGGTCCTTAGCCCTCTGGGTGTTTCCCTTGAATGGACCATTGTACGGAGCGTCACAGTTGATTGTTTCGCCACCGATTGTGATGGTGTAAGGGGACGCTGGAGATCCCATAGGGAAAATAGAGTCACCTGATCTTAGGTCAAGGTGTTCGTATGTAAGTACTACACCCTTGTTGGTTGTAACGCCTGGAGCGGTAGATGCAATTGACCAGAATGCTGATGTAGCTGCACCTGAGTACATGTCGACGGTTCCAGCCTTGATTGCCTGAGCAACTGCAGTGTCATCTAGGGTTCCAGAGGTGAACTTGAAGATCAACTTCTCTAGGTTACCTGTAACCTTTGGAGAACCACTAAGTGATGCATATGGGTTCTTCTTCAGAGTACAAGCAGATGAAGTACAAGACTCCAGCATGAATGGACCGTTAGCTACAAGTAGCAGTGGGTTAGTAGTTGAGTCAACAGTTGTGATGTTCCAAGCGGTTGACCACTTGCCTGCCATCGCTGTCATCAACTTGCGAGCGTCGTTACGAGCCTCGAGTTCGTCTGCATAGTCAGGATCGGTAGATGCAGGAAGAGTTGCCATTGCACCGAAGTATGCATCTTCGAATAGTGACTTGTAGCTTGCGTTTACGCGAGTGGTGCCAAGGACCTTCTTACCCTTTGCAAGACCAACAAGAGCGTGGACTGCACCTGGACCAGGACCGAAAATAGCCCAGTCTGGCATGAATGCGTCGTAGCTAACAGTTACAGAGAAGTTGTCATCGCTTAGGTCGAAAGACCCTGCGCGAGTGTGATCATCGTAAGCGCCACCGTAACCAGCTGAGTCAAACTTTGAACCATCATCGCTAGCAGGGTCTCCAAGACCAGCCTTGATTGAGTAGTCAGAGCTTGAGATAGCGTGGCTCAAAAGTAGGTCCTGAGCAGTGATCAGTGTGCCATCAGAGTACTTTAGACCCTTCTTGATGGTGTAAGTAACCTTGAAACAACCAAACTGTGCGTCAAGAGTCGCCTTAGGAGCAGTTGCAGTTGCTGTACAAGAGTTCTGAGTGATCTTGTAAGTACCGAATGCTGTGTTACGAACAAGCTGTGCCTTGTTGTTGTAGTAGTAGAAGCCTGAACCTGTAGGTGACAATACGTTTGAGTTGGTCAGCAAGTTCTTACCGTTTACAGCTGTGTTCAATCCAGAAAGAGCGTTGCTCTCCTGAACGATAACGGTCTTGTTTGACGCAGATGCATTCGCCGGTGCCAAGCTGATGCCAGTTACACCGAGAACAGAAGCTGAGACAAGAGCAAGGCCCTTCATCAGATTATTCTTCATTGTTTCTCCTTGTTTATTTCGGTTCCTCCGGGTGCGAATAGGCTTCGCGACCCACAAGTTCCTTGGGTGATAGAACTCTACAACTAACTAGGGACAAGTGATATAGGGATATAGGTAAATCGTTACATTTCTTTACAATTCTGAAATAAAGGAAATTTTGCTTGAAAACCCCGTAATCCAATGAAATCAACGATATTGGGACAAATACGGTGCTAATGTGGTCAAACGCTCACATTGAGCTGTAGTTGCTTTTCGCAGGGGAAACTGGTGAAAATCCAGTACTGTCCCGCAACCGTGAATCCTATAAAGATGAGTCGGATCGCCTGCTTAGAGCAATGACTCCTATATAAACCGTCGAGGTCTGCGGGTGGAGTCGGGTAGTTCACTGCCCGTCGAAGCACAAAGATCGCACCTAGAAAGGGTTGCGATGTCAAGAAATACAACCGGAATGCGCCGTTTCGCATTAGTAGCAGCAATAATCTCCTCAATTGCCTTGGCTGTGAGCGCTTGCTCCAGCGAGACACAATTCAAGGATTCTCACCCAGCAACCAGCAAATTTGTCTTTGACAAGTTCA
>RFNI01000225.1 GCA_009927245.1 Actinomycetota bacterium
CAAGACGCACGCACCTATAGCGCGATAATTAGAAGTAGAACTGTAAAGGAAAGACTTAATTGACTTACGTAATTGCTCTCCCATGTGTGGATGTCAAAGACAAGGCATGTATCGCTGAATGCCCAGTTGACTGCATCTACGAAGGTGACCGCATGCTATACATCCACCCGGATGAGTGCGTTGACTGTGGTGCATGTGAGCCAGTCTGCCCGGTTGAAGCTATCTACTACGAAGACGATCTACCTTCACAGTGGGCTGATTACTACAAGGCCAACGTTGAGTTCTTCAAAGAAGTTGGTTCTCCTGGAGGAGCAGCCAAGGTTGGCCCAATCGATGGCGATCACCCAGTTGTTAGCGTTCTTCCTCCGCAAGGAGAGTAATCCATGTTCACTGGATTGCCAGAGTATCCATGGCAGAAACTAAAGCCATACCGAGCAATCGCAGAGAAGCATTCGAACGGAATCGTTGACCTAAGTGTTGGCTCTCCTGTTGATCCAACCCCAGAGGTAATTCAAAAAGCAATAGACAGTTCAACTAACGCACCTGGCTACCCATCAACTGCTGGTTCCCCTGAATTCAGAGCAGCTGTTGCAGAGTGGTTCAAAAGACGCAGAGGTGTCACCGTAACCTCAGATCAGGTAATGCCAAATATTGGTTCTAAAGAATTCATCTCCTTCTTACCGCTAATGCTTGGTCTTGGTAAAGGTGATGTTGTTATTCAACCTTCCGTTGCATACACCGCATACGTTGTTGGTGCTGCACTCTGTGGTGCAGAGATAATCTCTGAAGATGATCCAACTAAGTGGCCAGCAAATACAAAACTGGTTTGGTTGAATTCCCCAGGAAACCCTGACGGTCGAGTACTAGATGTTGATCAACTAAAAGCAGCTGTTGATAGAGCCCGTGAACTAGGTGCAGTTGTTGCAAGCGATGAATGCTACGCAGAACTTGGTTGGGGTAGCTGGGAAGAAGAACTTATTCCTTCTGTTCTAGACCCAAGGGTTTCTGGTGGAAACGATAAGAACTTGCTTGCCATTTACTCTCTCAGCAAGCAGTCAAACCTTGCTGGCTACCGAGCAGCTTTTGCAGCAGGAGATCTAGAACTTATTAAGGGGCTAGTAAACCTTCGCATGCACTCAGGTCTGATGATGCCAACACCAGTTCAGAATGCAGTTATCGCTGCCTTAGGCGACGAGGCTCACGTTCAGGCTGAGAAGGCTATCTACCGTAAACGTAGAGAAGTCCTCCTAGAAGCCGTCAAGGCTTATGGCTTTGAGATTGCTGAGTCACAGGCTGGCTTGTATTTGTGGGCAACCCTAGGGGAGGACTGCTGGACCACGGTGAACAAGATGGCAGAGCTTGGAATCTTGGTAGTTCCAGGTGAGTTCTATGACGCTAACGGGTCTCAGTTTGTTCGCTTTTCGTTAACCGCAACCGATGAGGATATTGCCGAGGGTGCCGCTCGCCTTACTAATGCCCTAGGGTTAAAGCACTAACCAAGAAACACAGGAGTACTGCCTTGTCAGCTGAGAACGAGAACAAAGTAACACTGAACTACCCTGGTGGATCAGCTGAATTTCCTATTATTAACTCCACAGATGGTGACTCAGTCATCGACTTCTCTAAGCTAAATGCTTCGACTGGTTTGAACTCATACGACATTGGTTTTGTAAACACAGCTAGCACCAAATCAGCCATCACATACATTGATGGCGATGAAGGTATTCTTCGTTACCGCGGTTACCCAATCGAACAACTTGCTGGACAAAAGAGCTTTGTTGAGACTGCCTATCTTCTAATTTATGGAGAGCTTCCAAATGCTAAACAGCTAAGTGATTGGGATGAGCGTCTACGTAGACACACTCTGATTCACGAAGATCTAAAGAACATCTTCCACTCAATGCCACAGAACGCTCACCCGATGTCAGTACTTGCTGCCGGTGTTTCAGCGCTATCAACTTTCTACCAAGACTCACTTAACCCTCACGATGAATACCAGGTTGAACTGTCAACTGTTCGTCTGCTATCAAAATTGCCGACTCTGGTTGCATACTCACATAAGAATTCAATGGGGCAGGCTTTGCTATACCCAGATAACTCACTGAGCTACGTTGAGAACTTCCTGCGTATGTCTTTCGGCAACATGGCCGAACCATACATTCAAAACCCAGTGGTCGTGAAGGCACTAGACACATTGCTGGTGCTGCACGCAGACCACGAACAGAACTGTTCAACCTCAACTGTGCGACTTGTTGGATCTTCACAGGCAAACCTGTTTGCATCTGTTTCAGCTGGTGTTTCAGCGCTCTTTGGTCCGCTACACGGTGGCGCTAACGAGGCAGTTCTTGAAATGCTTGCAGACATTCGTGACTCTGGTGACTCAGTTCAGAAATACATTGACCGAGTCAAGAACAAAGAGGACGGTGTGAAACTAATGGGCTTTGGTCACCGTGTCTATAAGAACATGGACCCACGTGCTCGTATTGTGAAGGCAACTGCAGATAAGGTGCTTGCAGACCTTGGTGTTAGTGATCCACTACTTGACATCGCTAAGGAACTAGAAGCAGCTGCACTAGCCGATGAGTACTTCATCTCTAGAAAGCTTTATCCAAATGTGGACTTCTACACCGGTGTAATCTACAAGGCGATGGGCTTCCCAACCCGCATGTTCACAGCACTGTTTGCCATGGGAAGACTACCTGGTTGGATTTCACACTGGCGTGAGATGAACCACGATCCAGCTACCAAGATCGGTAGACCTCAGCAGCTATACATCGGTTCTCAGCAGAGAGATATCTAAAGTTTTATCTGTTTCATCTGTTCACGATAGACAGTTGGAAACAGTACTGCGAATGCCACAAAGGCAAGAGATCCAGCAATAACGAATACTTCTCTTACGCCAAAGGCACCGATTAGATACCCAGCTACGGACATAGATCCGATGCTGGCAACTGAAACGATTGCTCCAAAGGCGGCAAAAACTCTTCCCTGAACTTCATGCGGAGTCACCTTAATCATCATTCCAACTCCATAGGCGTTGATGGTGGCATTACCCATTCCGGCAATGAACCAAACCACCATAATGAACCAGTAGTTAGGTGCAATACCAACTCCAAAACCGGAAAGGGAAAGAATTGCCATTCCAAAACCAAGGATTATCAATTCTGTTTTTGGGTTAACTTTTCTAGAACCGGTAAAGGCGCTGAATATCAGTGTTCCGGCTGCAAAGCCAGTTCCAACTAGTCCATAGATGAATGAGCTAGCGCCCATGATTTCTGTCAGCAGGAAGACATCGCCTACGTTCACAACGCTGATGCAGAGCACCATGCCGAATACCAAGATAACTAGTGATCTAAGTAGTGGGTTATCCATCATGAACTTGAAGCCTGCGGCAACTGATGTCTTTTCTCCAGGCTCTAGTGGTTGAGGTTTGTGGTTCACGTTAATGAGAAATGGCACTAGCGCAATGAAGGTGGTTAGGAATCCATCAATCATAAATGTGATGACAAAACCAGTTCTGTCAACCAAGAATCCAGCAAGAGCAGGACCAAACAAACCAGCTATGGTGAAGTAACTTTGGATAGTGCCCATGGCACGACCAATGTCTTCTTTCTTAGCAAGAGTTGGAGTTAGCTTGCCCCAGGTTGGGCCAACCACAGATGCACAGGTGTTGGCAATAAACAACAGCGTCAGGATTAGGTAGTTCGGTAGTTCTTGTGCTTGAGCGAAGATAGCTGCACCACCGATTACTGATGCAATTGGAATAACAGTCCTAGTGCTGAAGCGATCAGCAATTGTTCCAGCCCAAGGGGAAAAAATAATCATTGGCAGTGTTCCAACGATGAATAGCGCTGCGATTGCAGCTGGCCCTTGGTCTTTCTCTCTGAACACCAAGGTAAAGATGGTTAGTTCAGTTCCAAGAAGGCTGAATGCTCTGGCAATCGCCATCGCTTGGATTTTAGACCACTGTGTCTTTGTTACTTCGAGCATCGTTTAAGCCTATTGCAGAGGCTTTATTTCTCGGCCCTAGTTAGATAACCAATAGACAACAGTGTCACCGTAGGACTTCTCCTCGGTAAGAGTCAGTCCATCTGGTAGTTCGGGCATTGGGGTTCTAGAAGAACGTTCTAGGACAATAACTGCATCCTCATTTAGGTGAGAGATAAGTGCGGCTAGGTTCTCATGGATCTCTGTATTTGAAATCTCATACGGGGGATCGATAAAGACCAGGTCGAACATGCCTGAATATGTTGAGAGGTAACTTGCGACGCTCTTACCTTCAGCTCTGATGTCACAGTCCAGCTCTTCTTTCTGAAGAGCGGTCTTTACCATTCTCTGGTTGGTGATTATGCCGCCAAGAGCCTGCTTATGTTGTTCAACCAACACAACCGACCGACATCCTCTAGAAGCTGCTTCTAGGCCTAGAGCACCAGTTCCAGCATAAAGATCTAGAACATCTGAACCGTTGATCAGGTTTAGTGCCTCTAGACGGTTGAAGATGCTCTCACGAATACGGTCGCTAGTTGGACGGGT
>RFNI01000050.1 GCA_009927245.1 Actinomycetota bacterium
TTTTAGCAAGAAAGTCTTGTCTTGCTTTATCTAGCTGAATTAGGGTCTCTGCAACCAGTGGGTGCTTCTCTAGAGTTGGGTCTGCTTGGAATATATCGGCAACTTCTGCTCTGACATCCTGAATTAGCTTGCTGTCCTGAAGAACTCTTAGCAGCCTCAGGCTAGACCTACCGCCAGACTGAGTAGCGCCTAAGACATCTCCCTCACGCCTAAGTTCTAGGTCAATCTCACTCAGTTTGAAACCATCTGTTGTCTCGGCAACTGCCTTTACACGTTCAAGAGCTAGAGAGCCTTCTTCTGCACTGGTGAGCATCAAACACAAACCAGGTAAGCCACCACGACCAACACGACCTCGAAGCTGGTGCAACTGTGAAACTCCAAAACGATCTGCATCGAGAATCACCATGGTGGTGGCATTGGGAACGTCAACACCAACCTCGATCACTGTTGTTGAAACCAATACATCAATCTCTTTGTTGGTAAAACGATTCATGACATCGGCTTTTTCTTCGCTCGATTGCCTACCGTGTAAGACTTCAATTCTTAGATTCTTCAACGCTGCATTTTGTTTGAGTGACTGAGTGACGCTGATGGCAGCAGCAAGCGGTCGCTTAGGTTTTGGTGGAACTAGTTCTTCGCCCTCAACGAACTCTTGTTCCTCAGGGATTCCTCCGGTCAAGAGAAGTTCTGCACCATCGTCAGCATCATCAATGCGAGGACAAACTACAAAGGCTTGTCTGCCTTGGCCAACCTCTTCAGCAACTCTTTGCCAAACTCTAGCTACCAACTGTGGTTGGTCATCAGTAATCACGTGAGAAGTAATTGCCTGTCTCCCCTGAGGTAGTTCACTCAACACAGAAACATCTAGATCTCCGAATACCGTTACTGCAAGAGTTCGTGGAATGGGAGTTGCAGTCATGGTTAGAACATGTGGCGGTTGCTTACCTTTTAGCCTTAGCGCCTCTCGCTGTTCAACTCCGAAGCGGTGCTGCTCATCAATCACAATCAAGCCGAGATCTAAGAACTCAACCTTGTCAGCAATTAGAGCGTGCGTTCCAACGACTATCTGAGCCTTACCTGAAACCATTGCCAGCATCGCACTCTTGCGATCCGCAACAGAGAGCTGTCCAGTTAGCAAAGTGAGTCCCAGCTTCTTAGCTAGTTCTGCTCCAAGAGTCTTCTCGATAGATCTGTAGTGTTGTGCGGCTAGAACTTCTGTTGGAGCAAGAAGTGCTGACTGTCCCCCGCTATCGGCAACCGCGAGCATGGCTCTAACTGCAACCAAAGTTTTACCAGAACCAACTTCACCTTGCAACAGCCGGTTCATTGGGTGACCAGAGACTAAGTCTTGAGCAATCTCGTTACCAACATTTACCTGGCCATTTGTGAGAGTAAAGGGCAGTGCTCTATCGAACTGGGTTAGGTAACCGTTCTCTTTGGCTTCACGAACTGCGCTCTGCTGGTGTTGGTTCTCAACTCTTCGCTTTAGAAGCGTTGCCTGCAGCATGAAGGCTTCGTGATATCTCAAAGTATCTCTGGCTGCCATCCAGTCACCCATGTTGGCGGGCTGGTGTATTTTCCT
>RFNI01000047.1 GCA_009927245.1 Actinomycetota bacterium
TTAGTCGGCTAACCTAAATACATGGCCATTGCCGTTTACCCAGGATCTTTTGACCCGATTACCTTCGGGCACATCGACATCGCTACCCGTGCCGCCAAGCTCTTTGAGACTGTTCACGTTTTAGTTGTCCATAACCCAGGTAAGAACCCGAAGCTTTCTTTGGATAAGAGAGTGGAACTTGTGAAGGCTGTCTTGGCTAATCAGCCGGGTAACTTTGTGGTTTCTTCTCTAGCCAGCGGTCTATTGGTTGATTACTGCAAAGAGGTAAAGGCAGAAGCTTTGGTGAAGGGCATCAGAACCAATGTTGATATTGATTACGAGCTACCAATGGCTCAGGTAAATAGAGACCTTTCAGGTATTGAGACAGTGTTCTTGCCAGCAGATCCAGCTCACGGTTTCATCTCTTCTTCTTTGGTGAAGCAGGTTGCTAGCCTTGGCGGAGATATCAGTAAATATGTTCCAGCAGAAGTAGTAGAGGCGTTGAAGAACTAATGAGTGTTTTCAAGATTCAAGTCCATGACCTGATGCACAAACCAGGCCACATGAGGGAATTTGACACCAAAGTCGAGCTTCCTGAGGCTTTGGGTGCCGGTCTAGCTGCAGTTCCAAAGGGTGGGGAAATTGAGCTTTTCCTATCGCTAGAGAGCGTTCACGAGGGTATTTATGTCTCTGGAGGGCTAAAAACCAAGGCTAATGCTGACTGTTCTAGGTGTTTAGAACCAATGAGTGTGCCGCTTCAGGTAGATATTCAGGAACTTTTCGCCTATTCTTTAGAGGTAGAAGATGACTTGGTCATCCAAGATGAGCAAATCGACTTGGAACAGGTCATCGTTGACTCGGTGGTTCTAAATCTTCCGTTCACCCCAATTTGTAGTTCAGACTGTTTAGGTTTGTGCCCAGAATGTGGTGTGAAGATGAATGAAAACCCGGATCACCAACACGAAGCCCCGATTGACTCGAGGTGGAGTGCACTAGAAAAGCTTGCACAAGAAAGAGAAGACTAATGCCAGTACCTAAGAGACGCCTGTCGAGA
>RFNI01000178.1 GCA_009927245.1 Actinomycetota bacterium
GCAGATTTTTTGAAATAAACTAGCGGGTTTAACTGCTTTGGGTTTAATAACCAAGTTTCTTTTTTTGCCTTTTTAGGACCGCGTATGTGATTTGAAATAGTGAAAGGCTGATCGATGCAATTAGAAGGTTATTCAGGGTGGCTCCACTGGTTAGCGTTCTAAATGAATAATCAGGATTCCAACTGAATCCCATAGACAACGCAAATCCGAAGGTGAAAAACAGCAAGATAACTACGCCATGAGAACAAAGAGACGCAATTACGATACGCGCAAAAATTTTGACCCTCAAAAGCTCCATCAAAACCAAAAATAACCCTGACCCCGCCAAAAGACCCATTGGAATTGGATCTCTATAAGTTGCATCCTTACCAATCACCATGAATAGAAGAATTGAGCTGACAAACAACACTCCGAAAGATGTTGCTACAGCAATCTTGAAAACCGGCCTAGACAAAATTGGCTCGCGCTGCCAGGTCCCATATATGACTTGACTAGAAAACGCGACTATGAATAGTGCCAAGTGCTGAGAAATACCCTTTCCTGAAGTCGAAATCGCTTGATAAAAAGTAAGGGCAGATAAGGCAACTGCTATAAACAGGGCAGATACTGCGACGACCTGCTTTCCTCCTTTAGATTTGTGAAACCCAAAATAGAAGAAACCAGCCACTACTAGAAAGACCGATGCAGGGGTTCCGATCAAAGCCACTATCCCTAATGGGATATACCCGATGACTAACAATCCGGCCTGCAAATAGACAGCAGGATCAATCCTTCCAACAACAAGAACTAGCAATGCAGCTAAAGTCCAGAGAATAAAACCTCTGCTAAACCTAACTTGCTTGATGTCAATTTCCGTAGACAACTGTTCCCCCTGTCGCCAAGTTGACTTCGTTACTAGGTTGCACTTCTGAACTCAGGACCGCGAAATCCCCAGCGTGGTTTGTGACAACTTTAGAGGTTGAGTAGTCATGAACTACATTCAAACCAGCCTCTTTACCATCAGGCCTAACCTGAACGATCTCACCCATCTAATTGATGCTAAGTTCACGATAGGAATTTGCTGGTTGAGCGTTGGCGGAAAGTGACGGCGTTGCCAAAACTAGTGCAAGTACGGCTATGAATGCTTTACGCATGAATCCCCCCAAGTTTCTTTATTATGTCGAACTTATCACAGGGTTGTTCAGC
>RFNI01000152.1 GCA_009927245.1 Actinomycetota bacterium
GTCAGACGGTTTAGTTCGTTATCGAATGCAGCAATCTCGGCGTTACGAAGAGCTGACTGGTTATCAAATTCTTCAAGAGCTGCTCTTGCTTCATCTTTGTATGTCTCTGAATCACGAAGTGCGCCACGAAGAGTTTCAACAGCAACGGTTAGTTCAACAACTGCACTATCAGCAGCATTTGCTTCTGCTTCGATTGCTGCAGGGTCAATCTGTGAACCACTCAGTTCAGCTTGCGAACCTAGGAGTGCAACCTTCTGGTTGCGATGGCAAGCATTCCGCGGAAACGTTCGGTGATGGTGTCAAACTCAAAGGCAAGTGATCTAGCTTGTTCCACCTCAGGAGACATCTGCTGAGTTTCAAGTTCAGTTAGACGAGCAGTGTTCTGGTCAAGCTGTTGCTGCAGAATGTTGCGCTCTGCCTTTCTATCTGCTTCTGATTGAGAAGTTTCATCTAGACCACGAAGTAGATCGACAACATCAGCTGCCATAAGTCTTGCTTTAGCATCACGAACAACAGAGGCAATACCTTGTGCCTGTCTTGCAGTTTCTGCCTGCTGGCTTAGAGGCTTTAGCTGACGTCTAACTTCACCGGCAAGGTCATTCAAACGAGTCAGGTTAGCCTGCATTGCTTCAAGCTTGCGCTCAGTCTTTTCTTTTCTGCGACGGTGCTTCAAGATACCGGCAGCTTCTTCGATGTATCCGCGACGCTCTTCCGGTGTTGCTCTAAGAATACCATCTAGCATTCCTTGACCGACGATGACGTGCATCTCTCGTCCGAGACCGGTGTCGCTTAGAAGTTCTTGAACATCAAGTAGTCGACAAGGCTCACCGTTGATCGCGTACTCTGAACCACCGTTTCTAAAGAGTGTTCTAGAGATAGTAACTTCGCTGTAATCAATGGGCAGAGCGCCATCAGAGTTATCAATAGTTAGTGAAACTTCAGCTCTACCTAAAGGACCTTTAGTTGCAGTTCCAGCGAAGATGACATCTTCCATCTTTCCACCGCGGAGAGTCTTAGCTCCCTGCTCACCCATTACCCAGGCAAGAGCATCAACGACGTTAGATTTACCAGAACCGTTAGGTCCAACGACTGCGGTAACACCCTTTTCTAGGATAAAAGTCGTAGGGTTGGCGAACGACTTAAAGCCCTTGAGGGTAAGGCTTTTGAGATGCAAGTCAGGTCGCTTTCAATAGGGTCATACTGAATGAAATCAGTTCTAGACAAAATTACCTTAAATAAAGGACCAACCTTGGCATAAAGGCAGGTTTGAGCCTAAGAAGCCTTTAGTTTCTGGCATTTAGGGCAGAAGTGAGAACCCCTGTTCATCCAGTTATCCCGCTGGATGGCCTTCCCGCACCTCTTGCAAGGCAATCCGGTAAGGCCATAGGCGTTCAGGCTAATGCTGAAATAACCAGATTCTCCGTTGATGTTCTTGTATTGCTCATCAAAGCTAGTTCCACCAGCCACCACAGCCTTGGCTAGAACTTCTTTCACGTGACCAAGCAGTTCTTTAGCTTTAGCCCTAGAAATAGTGTTAGCTGGTTGGTCATAGTGCAGCTTAGCTAGCCAGAGAGATTCATCGGCATATATGTTGCCGATACCGCTTAGGACTCCCTGATCCAAGAGCACCCTTTTGATTCCAGACTGCTTCTTCTTGAGGAGCTTTAGAACTGCATCTTCGCTAAAGCTCGGGTCTAGAGGATCTCTAGAGATGTGAGCTACCTGGTTAGGAATCTTGTTCTGCCAAGAACCAGCAGTTCCTTCGCCATGGAAACCGCCGGCAAAACCATCAGCGGTATCTTCCATGACATCGATAGCCAGTGACCCAAAGATTCTCTGATCAACAAAACGCATCTGATACTTCAAACCATCTTGGGCTTTTAGGTGAATGACAATCCTGGTTAGTGGGTCTTCTTCAAAGCCAGGTGTTCTAAGCAGGATCTGCCCTGACATACCAAGGTGACCTATCAGCGCTAGCTGTGGTTCATCTTTCTTTTGATTTAGTGGGAGCCAGAGAAACTTACCTCTTCGAACAGCAGCCTGAATTGTTCTACCGGTAAGAGTTTCAACGAAGTCACCAACATTGGCAGGGTGTCTTCTCAGACTTCTGGCATCGAGGATTTCAACTCTGGTTACCTTTGCTCCAGTAACGGTATCTTGCAGCCCTGCTCGAACAGTTTCAACTTCTGGTAGTTCAGGCATGACTAACCTCGAAGAGCTTTTAGCGCAGCGATAGCTGCTTCTGCTTCAGCGGCCTTACGGGATCTACCAGAACCAGTTGCCAGCGTTGAACCATCGACAACTACATTGGCAAAGAATGTTCTGTCGTGATCAGGACCTTCGTGAGTGACATCAAAGGTTGCTTCACCTTTGTTAGCGCTCTTTAGTAATTCTTGGAGAACTGTTCTAGGTTCACTTGTCTCTAGCAGTTCATCTGCAGAGTCAATTAGTGGAATAACAAAGTCATCAATGATCTTCTTGGCTGCTTCTAATCCTGAAGAAATATAGGCAGCGCCAATCAGTGCTTCTAGTGCATCAGCAAGAATGTTTGGTTTATCTTGACCAGCTGTCGCAAGTTCACCTTTACCAAGTCTTAGGTGCTCCCCTAAGCCGATGTTCTTAGCTGCAACTGCAAGAGTCTTCGCTGACACAGCTGCGTTGCGGATACGTGAAAGAGATCCTTCATCAAGAGTTGGATTCGTTGAATAGATGTGCCCAGTAACAACAAAACCCAACACCGAATCTCCTAGAAACTCTAGGCGTTCGTTGTCGGGTATTTTGCCATTCTCATATGCGTATGAGGAATGAGTTAGAGCTAATTCGAGTAGTGCTGAATCAATGCTGATGCCAAGCGTTTTAATTAGCGAGGCGTAAGACAAGATCGTAAGCCTAAGATTTAGGCGTCAGCTACCTTGCGGCCCTTGTATTCGTAGAACTGAACGTCACCGTTCGAGTCTTCTACGGCACGAGCGCGGTGAGGCAAGCTGTATACGGTCTTACCGTTTTCAACGGTCTTAACTAGCTGAGTGTTGTTAGCAACCCATGCCGAGCGACGGTGACGGGTGTTTGA